>JAUWLG010000035.1 GCA_030613795.1 Helicobacteraceae bacterium | reverse complement strand
CAGTCCCGCGCTTAGACCAAGCTCCACCTTCTCTGTATGGTAGAACGAGTAGAGATAGTTGACTTTATAGATGTCGGTATCAAAGTAGGTGCTCAACGCCCCTGAGGCCGAAATGTTTTTATCACCCCACTCAAACTCGATGTCTGTGGCAGTTTGACTGCTGTTATTGATGCTGTACCAGGAGAATTCTACAGCATGTGTAGGCGTAAACCGGTAGTAACCGTCCAGACGAAACACCTGTGTCGTCGTCTCCATCTTGAATAGATCCTGGAGATTAATATTAACCCCACCACCCTTTTTACTGACTCCAATGTCCGTATCCTGGCCCGCCAGCAGATATCCACCCAAACGCAGTTGGAAATCGTCCGGCACCGCCTCTTCTGCCTGCAGCAGTGTAGTACCCCAAATGATCATGGAAAACAACAATCCATTCATTAAAAACTTTTTCATCATCTATCCTTATAACTCTAAGATGCCTACAAGGTTGAGCATCACAACGAACAGCGCCACTGGTACGATATAGCGTAGGCTAAAGTACCATAATGGGTATATCATACCTAATTGTGTCTTTAGCAGCGAAGCTACCCGCTCTTTTTCTATGACATGACCTACAAAGACCGCCATGATCAGACCGCCCATCGGCAGCATTACAGAAGCCGTCATAAAATCTGCCCAATCAAAGAAGTTCTTTGAACCAAAGGTGAAGTAATGACCGTACTCTTTTGAGATCGAGAGGATCGCGACAATACCAAAAAGATAGAAAAAGAGTCCCGAAGCAAGCGAAGCCTTCAGACGAGAGAGTGAAAATCGATCGATCAGGTACTGGATGATCGGTTCAACCAACGAAACGGCTGAAGTCAATCCGGCTGAAGCAAGTGCCACAAAAAAGACAAATGCAAAGATATTACCTAAAAAGCCCATCTCATAAAAGACAGTTGGAAGAGAGATAAAGACAAGACCGGGTCCTGCTGACAGTTCGGCACCATACTCATACAAAAAGGTAAATAGTGTCAATCCCGCGAGCAGTGCGATCCCAGTATCTAAGGCGATGATAATAAGGGAACTGCGGACCAGGTTACTATCTTTTGGCAGTGATGCTGAATAGGTCAAAATCGTTGCCATACCCAATGAAAGAGTGAAAAAGGCATGCCCGACCGCGGTGACTAGCGATGCAGATGTCACTTTGCTCCAGTCTGAAGAGAACATAAAGTCCCATGCCTGAGTAAAACCGGCAAGTGTTGTCGCATAAAAAAACATCCCTGAGATAGTAATGATCAATACAGGCATTAAGAGAAAGTTGAGCTTCTCAATACCTCCTTTAATACCCCGTGCTACAACTGCTGTGACAAATATAAAAACAAGTGTGTGGTAAAAAAGCTGACTGCCCAAGTCTATAGATATAAACTCAGTGAAACTTTTCTCTGCCAGCTCTATTGATGATGGCAATGAACCTAGAGATAACAAGATAAAATGAAAAGTCCAGCCAATAACGGGTGAATAGAAGATCATAATGATCAGGCCAGCCAAGCTCATAAACCCGCCGTACTTCCAAAAGTTTTTATGGCGTGGCGCAAGGTCTTCAAAGTTACTGACACTGTCACGTCGTCCCAAATAACCGATCATCATCTCAGCGATCATCAACGAAAAGCCAATTATCATAACCGTGATCAGGTAGACAAAGACAAAAGCGCCACCGCCATTTTCACCTGTTATGTAAGGAAATTTCCAGATGTTTCCTAAACCGACAGCACTACCTGCTGCAGCTAATATAAAACCAATCCGGCTAAAACGTGCTAATTTCATTAAAATCCCTACTGTTCTTGGCAATTATTATAAAGAAATTTCACTTTAATGCTCCTCGAAGCAAAAAACTATTGACAAGCAAGAGAAATTATCCTATAATTCCGCCTCACTAATCTGATTTATCATTTTAGCTGAATAGGTCGGGGCGTAGCTCAGTATGGTTAGAGTACCTGGTTTGGGACCAGGGGGTCGAAGGTTCGAGTCCTTTCGCCCCGACCACTTTATTTCTTATTTTTTTCTCAAAATATATGGTGAGATTAGCTCAGTTGGTTAGAGCACTGGTTTGTGGTGCCGGGGGTCGCGGGTTCGAATCCCGTATCTCACCCCATTTAAAGAAACTAAAATTTGAAATAAAACATTTTTTTACAGTGTGCGCCCGTGGCTCAACTGGATAGAGTAGCGGTTTTCGGCACCGCCGGTTACAGGTTCGAACCCTGTCGGGCGTACCATACAAAACATACGCGCTCTTAGCTCAGCTGGATAGAGCAACGGCCTTCTAAGGCGTAGGCCAAAGGTTCGAATCCTTTAGGGCGTACCATTTATAAACGTTAAGTGAACAAAGTCCATTTAACTTCGCTAGCCGCTGTGGCACTAAAGCTTCTGTTTTTAAAAACAGAGAAATTAAAACATACAGATTTTATTTTTAATATTGTTAACAACTCATGCGGACGTGGTGGAATTGGTAGACACGCCAGACTTAGGATCTGGTGCCTTACGGTGTGGAGGTTCAAGTCCTCTCGTCCGCACCATAACAATATTTGAACGAAAAATGAACAAGTCCATTGTTCTACGCTAGCCGCTGTGGCACTAAAGCTTCTGTTTTTAAAAACAGAGAAATTAAAATATACAGAGTTGTTATTTATTTAATTATTACAAAAAACGCGGACGTGGTGGAATTGGTAGACACGCCAGACTTAGGATCTGGTGCCTTACGGTGTGGAGGTTCAAGTCCTCTCGTCCGCACCATAGTTTTCAAATATGAAAGCTAAAATATAATTTTTATTGATTTTCGTCTTAATCAAGGCAGATTCAACTGAGGTATACATCGGTATCCGAAGGCGAAGCTAACGTAGAGTAAGGCTAAAAGCAAAAAAATTAAATGTCGCGGAATAGAGCAGTTCGGTAGCTCGTCGGGCTCATAACCCGAAGGTCACAGGTTCAAATCCTGTTTCCGCAACCAATCAATAAACTTTTCAATACACATGATGGGGTGTCGCCAAGCGGTAAGGCACTGGTTTTTGGTACCAGTATTCGGGGGTTCGAATCCCTCCACCCCATCCAATCTTCATGATTTAACTACTCAAAATAAAAAAACCTCTAAAACTATTTTACTCATCCACATAGACTAATCACGGTATACGTACAGTTACTATTTTCTATTTCTCAAGAATCTTTAAACCCTTTTATCATATACGCACGTATCGCATCTTTCTCTTTTTTATCAAATATAGTATAAAATCATCTGACGCTATAACAAAAGGAGTGATATTTGAAAACAGTCAGCTATACTGTTTTTCTTATGTTGATTGGTTCTTTGCTTCACGCAGCTGATACAATCACTCCGAAACCTTCTATTACCTCTGACAATAATAACAGTATCTACATGCCTGACCTCTCCATAATCCATGCAATTGCTGATGAGAATACCTCTTTGAGCCTAGAGCAGTTCCTATTGATGGAGAGTAATGCTACGGTTTACGATGACAATAGGTCGGAAGAGACTTTCACTTTTGAAGATATAACCGCTAAAAGCTGGTTATATTACCGTAACTTTCTAAGCGGGATGGATACGGTTTACCTGTATGGGACAGATGCGGTCATCATTATTGGATCAGGGATCGATTACTCTCTGTATTGGTTATTGGATTATGATGCATATATGTCCGGACAGACTGATGCGAACTTGACTGCCAGTGAAGATGACAATGCAACAAAGTCCATCTCCAATGAGAATAATGGCACTGCAGAGCAGCATGCTTTATTACAAGAAGAAAAAGTAGAGCTGCCACCACAACTGGCTTCGCGAGACCAACGCAAAGGTGAACAAACCTATCTTATCTCAAAGTTGTTTGATGAAGAGAGCGTCAGTGATGGCTTTTTGGATAGGTCCAACCATAGTTACATCCGTCTGCGTGGCGGGTATGCGTTTGACTATAGGGGTGACGATCAGTTTATCTACAGTATTACTGCCCGACTGAAGATCCCGCGGACACGAGACAAGGTTGACCTCATCATTGGTGATGACACCAAGAACAGTTCAGATCTCTCACTTGAGGGAACCGAGGCAGAACGCGATGAGAGTATCGCATTGGGTTTCCATAATATTCTTGGCCTGCTTGATCCGGTTAAATCCACTGTACGTCTTGGTATTACTTCGATAGACAACCCTTATGGCAAAGCGGACTTCAAGTATGAGGCACTTCTCAGCAGCTGGTTGTTCCAGCCCTCTCAAACATTTAGATACTCTTTAAAAGATGAATTTGAAGAGTGGACCAATCTGGACTTCAAGCGTAAAATTGATGATAGAACAATGTTCTCACTGCTGTTTCAACGTTCTAGCACTAATAGAGTGGACGGCATGAACTACTTTGTCCAACCGGCTATTAATTTTACATTGGGAAAATATGGGAACTTTACACCTTATATCGGTATGTATGGGCGTACCCAGGAGCAACCAGCAGATGACGATGGATACCGACCAAAACGAGGCGTATACCGTTATGCTGTCGGATTGAACTGGAGTAAACAGGCCTCACGCAAATATATTGTCTATCGACTGCAGCCGATCTTATCCTATGATGACAAGTATGAATTTACATCGAACTACTATCTGAAGGCGCTGCTGGAGTTCTATTTTGGATTACGGGATTAATATTGAGGTATTTAGTTGGTAGGGTAATTAAGTATAGAGTTTTTAGATTTTGAAAAAAAAGGGGAAAATGTTGGTCTCGGGTAAATGAAAGAAACCCGGCCAAACTTTGAACTTAAGGAGTGTGTAAAATGAAAAACTCAACAATCTCAATCATTGAGGTAGTAAAAGTATAGGGTATAGAGACTAACCAATTGTAAACATTTACCACCCGTTAACCAAGTTTTTAACTGTAAAGAATGCTATAATGCCGTCATGAGATGGCGAGACATAAAACATAAAAAAAATATTACAACTCCAACACAAAAACCTAAGGTGCAGTATGCAGGTTTCTGGAGCCGTACACTTGCCTTTATTACCGATGTTTTTATGATCGGTATTCCTATCACTATTATTATAATGATCTTTTTTGGTTACGAACAGATGCAGACAGCCGGTTTCAGCGATGCCATGATGCAGACGCAGAAGGCACAAGAGCAGGCACCTAACCCTGTGGCCTCCATTGTGCAATTCACTCTTTTTATGACCGCCTTTGTACTCTTTTGGAAAATAACCAGACAGACCCCGGGAATGAAGATGGCTCGTATTGAAATAGTTGATGCAGGCAGCTTTAAGAGTGCTTCATATCTGCAGTTGATCGCTCGATTTTTAAGCTACTTTATCTCCCTTTTTCTCTTTGGCTACCTTTGGGGGCTTATGCGGCGCGACAAACGTATGCTGCATGACCTCATCAGCCATACGGCTATCATCAATAAACCCATATAGCCCGTATAGCCCATAATGACAGCACTGATCGCTCTCTTCTACTTCTTCTATTTTGCCATTGTGGCTATCTATGTCATCTTTTTACCTAAAGTACTCTCTATGGTCGGCTACAGCCCTTCTGAGATAGGTATTATCTTTGCGGCTGGTCCACTTGTACGTTTTGCTATCCCTTTTCTCTTTCTCAAGGGAATCAAACTAGACCTGAAGACCTTTAATAGTGCGCTTGTGCTTCTACTGCTTGCAGCCATCTCATTTTTTCTCACAATAGAGAGTTTTTGGCCGCTGCTCTTTAGTAATATCGCCATGGGGATCGGAATGAGTCTTATCTTGCCATATGTAGAAGTGATCGCCCTTTCACTCATTGGCAAAGAGTCTTATGGAAAGGTCCGTCTCTTTGGCTCCATCGGCTTTATACTGGTCGCCCTCATCTTAGTGAAGTTTTTAGATATTCCTACAACAGCCCTGCTCTTTTTACTTGTCATGGTTACCTCGACGGTGCTCTTTGGCTATATCATCGCCCATCTTGATAACAAAAAAGTGGTAGAACCTGAAAGCATTGAAGGCAAACATCTTAATCTGCTTGCACACTGGCCGTTATGGCTAGGGCTAATGCTGATGCAAGTGAGCTTTGGACCCTTTTATAATTTCTTTACCATCTACGAGACCGCCCATGGCATCTCACTTGAGACCACTGTCTATCTCTGGAGTTTCGGGGTGATCGCTGAGATCATACTCTTCTATTTTCAAGGGCCGCTGCTCAGACGCAACCTGCTCAAACTTCTGGAATTTTCCCTGCTTATCACTGTCATACGATGGCTTCTAACCTATCTCTTCCCAGAAAACCTCATAGTACTCTATTTTGCTCAGAGTCTACACGCCTTTAGCTTTGCTCTTTTTCATACTGCGGCTATCAGCTATCTCTATGCACTTTACTCTGAGCGTAAACTGGCACAGCAGTTTTTCTTTGGTATCTCGTATGGGCTTGGAGGGTTTATCGGGGCGATCAGTGCCGGTTACATCTATGAGCTATGGCCATCGATGCTCTTTTTATATGCCGCTTTTGTCGCAGCCTTGGCCTTATTATCGATCCGACTTAGCGCCAAACTTCCAGCCAATTGAGGTGATCTGCTGAAGATCGGTCTTCTCAATACCAATAGCAGGCCTGTTATCATAGGCATGCAACAGAGAGACATTTATAAAAAGAGAGCCGTAGATATAGATAAAAAGTGATGCGGTATGGTGCACATAATGATCATCCCAATTGCCCATTTTGGGTTGAAAATAGCTTGAGATACTAAGCCGCGCATCTGTTCCAAGCTTTTTAGTGTAACTAAGATAGCTGCTCATTCGTACATTACGTTCTCGTGGATCAATGTCAGTCGTATAGTTTAGGTATTCATAATACCCTCCAAGACCGAAATAGATACGACCGAACGCTTGACTATCATAAAAACGCCATCTAAGGCCCGCACCGCCTAACAGCCTTCGCTGAATATTACGAAAATCATCCCCTTGATTTTGAACATACGCTTCCCAGTTCCATGATGGTGAATAGAGTGTGTGAAGGAAACGGTAATGTGCATACGCTTTGTTCTCATTTTCAACACCTGCAGCTTGACCATAAGCATATGAAAAATCGATCCAGGTCACGTAAGAGCGGTTATTGTCATAAGTGAAGAGACCGCCAACGTCATATTCGTCTTTGTCGGGGTTGCCGCGGTGTGTGTGGATAGCAAGCTGGACTTTACCGGAGAAGCCAGGACGCAGACCGACTTCGTTAGGGGCGATTTGAACAACGGCAAAAAGAGAGGTAGAAAATAGAAAGAAAGATAAAAAAAGATACTTAGACATGGGGCCCCGCTCAGATAAAATAAAGCAGAATTATAGCGGCCTAAGCTTTTTAAAGCTTGAGCTATTAGGCGTTAAAAATCGGCGATAAGAGCTGCCAGGAAGACCCGGTCGGTATACGAGCGTACATCCACGGCTTTATTGTTGGTGTAGTCAACCGTATAGCTTACACCAAGAGAGAGTGAACTATTGATCTTGCTCTCCAGTGCTGTTTTAGATTTGGCAAAATAGTTTGTCGAATCTTCGAACTCACTGCGATACATCAGATACTGGATGAACTTTGAGCTTTTCGTCATCTGCAACGTATAGTCCATCGATGCCTGCCATGAAGCATAGTCATGCATCGTCTCATTTGTATCACCATAAGGCTCACGGGACTCATCCCAAGACCAGAGCACATTGGCCTGGAACTTTAGATTGTTTGTATCGCTCTTGATTGTTGTCCAAACCGCACCCGGCCCGGTGTAGGCTTGATAGCTGTAGGTCGAGAACTTATCACCTTTTCCACCGGCCAGGTAGTTGAAAGCCCAAGTCTCATTGAAGTTGTAATCATAGTTTGCCTCGGCATCCCAACGGTTTTTTGTCGTCGAAGTCGTATTCGACTCAAAATCTTTATTTGTTGAGTAGAGCACATTTCCGACAAAACGCAGCGCATTTTTCTTTCCAAATGGGTACTCCATTTTAAGATTTCCGGCAAGATCTTGCGATTCGGTATTACCCGCCGTATTGGTGTAACCAATCTCAGCATGGGTTTTAAGCACATTTTCTTCATCTGCACTCAATCCTGTAAAAAGTCCTACTGCAAGCAGTAAACTAACTATTCTCTTCATTGATTATTCTCCTTTGTCCATATGAACATCCATTTGTGGGAATGGAATGCTGATACCCGCTTCATCAAGCGCATATTTTACCTCTTCGATGATCTCAAAGTAAGCAGTCCAATAGTCTGCAGAGTTAACCCAAGCACGCACCGTAAAGTTGACGCTGCTATCACCTAAGTCCGTAACGGCTACAAGTGGCTCAGGATCACTGATAGTGTGTTTGCTCTTCTCTATCACACCATACATCACCTCTTTAGCTTTTTTGATATCCTCTTCATAACCGATACCCACTGCATGGTCGACACGCCGTACAGCTTTTGAAGAAAAATTTGTAATATTTCCGGCCGTAATAGCAGAGTTCGGCACGATGATCATACGGTTATCAACAGGACTGATCGTTGTCGTAAAGAGGCTGATTCGATCGACCACACCCTCTGCACCGCCGGCATTGATATAATCACCGACCTTAAACGGACGGAACACCAAGATAACAACAGCCGAACCGATGTTCGAAAGTGTATCTTTGAGCGCTAAACCGATGGCTAAACCGGCAGCACCAAGAATCGCCATAAATGAGGTTGTCTGAATCCCGATATTACTAATAGCTGCGAGAAGAACAACAGCCATAAGACCATAATAGATCGCACTGCCTGCAAACTCGATCAATGTCACTTCGACATTTTGATGCTTTAAGGCTTTCTCAATAAGAGTACGAAGCCCATTCGCCACCATCTTTCCAACATAAAAGATGATAATCGCACCGATGATCTTTAGTCCATATTCAGCACCATACTGAATAGCCAAGTCGTAATACTTGTTGACGTCTAAACTCACACCTAAGTTCTCACCCATTTGATTGATATCTGTCGCATCTGCCATCTTGACACTCCTAATGCAATATATTTATACATATTGTAACAAAAGAAGATGATGTTTTTATGATTCTCGTACTTTTCGCATTTCTTCTACACGAAGTGCTAAACGTACATAATAGGGGGTGTTTTCAGAGGTGAATGCATCCAATAAAGGACGGTATTTTTCATAATTTCCCCATGCTTTTGTCGCCGGTTTTGGACGGCCGCGTTTGGTCAGTTCAAACGACACTGCAGCATTGATAAAACCTTTAACAAGTTTCATCTCCATATCATCTTCAAAACGTCGTGGAAACCAGACCTCTTCCAATGCTTCGTGCGCATCATAAAACCGCTCTTCATCCAGACACTTTACAAACCGATCCAGGTATGCTGTGTAATCCTCACTCATCCTCTGCCTTTGGCAGTTCGCCTGCCTCTGCTCTGTCGGGAAGAAGCTGCATGTTTTTACGCCAATACCCGCGTCCCCCACGCAGTGAAAGACAGTGGTACTTAGGAAATTTTGCTCGGTACTCTTTCAGACGGTCGTGTGTCGCCTTGCCGGTGTCACAGTAAAAGACA
>JAUWLG010000231.1 GCA_030613795.1 Helicobacteraceae bacterium | reverse complement strand
TATGATCGATTCATAGACATAGTGATCACGCTCTGTCGGCGTTGAGGTTTTCTCCTCTTGCTTTTCAGAAGTCTTTACTTCTGAGTCTTTCTCTTTTTTAACTTCTTTGTCTTTACTCAACCGTAACACTTTTTGCCAAGTTTCTAGGCATATCAACATCATTGCCTAAACGAACAGAGATCTCCATAGAAAGCAGTTGAAGTGCGACCATCATCTCAAAGAACTCTAGCATATAGTGATCGCGTTGATGCGTTTTAATGAAATCATCGGCTTTATCAAACTCAATAGGACTGATCGCACAGATCGTACTGTCTCGTGCGCTTAGCTCTTCGACATTACTTTTGGCTTTCTCATAAAGCATATGTTTAGGCATGAGCGCGATAGTAATGAGATCCGGGTCAGCCATGGCGATAGGGCCGTGTTTCATCTCACCGCTTGGATAGCCTTCGGCGTGCAGATAGGTGATCTCTTTGAGTTTAAGAGCCCCCTCTAGTGCCAGCGGAAAGAAGACATCGCGACCGATAAAGAAAAAGCCGTGACCATGCAGATAGCGCTTTGACAAACGGCGGATCTTTTCATGCAGTGTGTCAGTTACTTTAACGCTGTTTGGCACCTCGCGAAGGGACTGAAGTTGATGTAGCATCTCTTCATCACTTAAGGTGTCACGTTTTTTTGCCACATAGAGTGAAAGCATCCAAAGAACACTCATCTGTGTTGCAAAAGCTTTGGTTGAAGCGACTCCTTTTTCTATACCGGCGCGGGTCAAGATAGACGCGTCAGCCAATCGAACCATCGATGAATTATCAACATTACAGATCACTAAGGTCTTAAGCCCTGCCTCTTTGGCCATCTTGAGTGTCTCTAAGGAGTCGGCCGTTTCACCGCTTTGTGAGATAACCACGAAGAGGGTATCTTTCATCAAAAGCGGTTCTTTATAGCGAAATTCACTTGCAATCTCGACGGATGAGCGTATCTTTGCATAGCGTTCAAACAGGTAAGATGCTGCAAGTGCCGCATGGAATGAAGTTCCACAGGCGCAGAGTTTGATCTCGTTGATATCGTCAAAAAGGGCAGGGTCTAGCTCTTCAAAATGGATCCCTGTATCTTGAATGCGACCTAAAAAGGTATCGCTGATAACAACACTTTGCTCATAGATCTCTTTTTCCATAAAGAAACGAAAACCCTCTTTTTGTGCCGATAGTTTAGAGGTAGGCAGTGCTGAGAGACTAGGTTGTACAGCCTTGTCATTTTTATCAAACAGTTGTAGCTCAGTTGGTGTGACATAACCGTATTCGCCATCGTCAAGGTAGAGTACATCTTTCGCATGACCGATCAGTGGCGCATCGGATGAGGCAAAGATTTTTTCATTATCTTCGCTGAGACCGAGGATCATCGGTGAACCGTTTTTAGCAAAGAAGATTGTGTCAGGAAGTGACTTTGTCGCTAAAAGTACTGCATAGGCACCTTCTAGTTCAGCGAGTGTTTTTTTAAAAGCATCAAATGGGGTTGGTTCGCTCTTTAGATATTTTTCAAATAGATGGACGATAACTTCGGTGTCGGTTTGACTTAAAAAGCGAACACCATCGGCTAGAAGACGGTTTTTGATCTCTTGGTAATTTTCGATGATCCCGTTATGAACGACATAAGAAGATTCACCCAGGTGAGGGTGGGCGTTTAGTTCAGTCGGTTTACCGTGTGTCGCCCAGCGGGTGTGTCCGATACCGATGGCAAAACCTTCCGGGTTAAAGTCAGCTGTCTTTTGGACAAGGTTGTCAAGTTTACCGACTGCCTTGTAAAAAGAAAAGTTATCTTCTTGTAAGACAGCGATACCTGCAGAGTCATAACCGCGGTATTCAAGCTCTTTTAGGCCCTCAAGCAGTATATCTTTTACTTTATGTTTTCCAACATATCCGACGATTCCACACATTATTTGTTGCCTTTGGTGAGTATAGAGATTAATTGAGGTGTATTATCGCACATTTTGTTCTGTTTCTCGATTAAGAAGTGGTCACGTACACGGGTTTTGGTACTGTGGATCTTTGCCGTCGCGATATTAATATCCAGTTCGTCAAATGCCTGCATAATATAGGCGATTAGACCACGTTGGTTGGCTGTGCTGATATTCATCTGGGCATAGGCTTTTGAGTGATCGCAATCGATGGTGATCTCTTCGGCTTTAATACGAGGCTCTTCAAGTGTGAGTCTTTGACTCATATCAAAAGAATTTTCGATGATCTCTTCAATATGTTCCAGCGAGTCGAATTGAGGAAGGTGCAAAAAGTCGATCTTAAAGAATTTCAGATCGTCAAAGAGTGTGAAGACCTCCATCGAAGCAACATCAAGATAGGCGAATTTACCGAGCAGATAGGTCACATTAAGCGGTACTCGACGGATGATCTGAATGCTTAGACCCTCACGCTCAGTATCGAGTTTGTAATGATATTGTTTGACATCTCTTGCTTCATTGGCGATCTGGATGATCTCTTCGGGGGTATGTTTGAAAAAGAAGAGATTGGACTCGATAGTAAGCACTTTTTTCTGCATCGTGCGTGGCAGTGCTTTAAAACTCTCTCGGTTTTTGATCCGTTTTTCAATACTTAAGCGTTTTGCTGCATCACTAATACGTTCATTTTGCTGCGCGATCTCCATGGATGCATTATAAAGTTCACGCAACAGGTTTGCAGAGAAAGTAGTATACGTACCCGGGCCAACACCATTGACATCTGCATAGGTAAGGATGTAAAGCAGTTTAAGATTTTTTTCTGTTTTAATATTGGACATAAATTTATAGAGTGTCTTTTCGCTGTTAAGGTTCTCTCTATAAGCGACATTGGTCATTAAAATATGATGTTTGACTAAAAGTGCAGCATTCTCCTGTTCTTCTTTTGAAAAACCGAGTTGCTTGGTAAAAGGAACGATCAGTTTAGCACCCACATCACTGTGGTCCTGTTTTCTTCCTTTTCCTGTGTCGTGGATGAGTGTCACAATTTTTAAAAGGGTTCTCTCTTTAATACTTAAGTCGTTGTAGAGCTCTTTTATAAAAGGGTCCTCGATATTTTCAAGTGCTTTGACACATTCAATGGAGTGCAGGTCAACCGGGTACTGGTGATAACCGTCAAACTGTGGCAGGTGGAGTACTTTTCGAAAGGCCGGGATGAGATGGTGTAGGATACCTGCATCAAAAAAGAGCTGTAAAAAGGAGTAACTGTGTTTACGTTCAAAAAGTTTACGCAAAAGAGAGTGGACTTTTTTACTCAGTGGATGAGAGATCTGTGCATAGGTGAAACGTCTTAAGAGACTTGGGTCAAACCGCCAAGGTTTGTCTTCGAGTTCGATCAAGGTGGTAAGCAGTGTATCGATCTTGTCATTT
>JAUWLG010000057.1 GCA_030613795.1 Helicobacteraceae bacterium | reverse complement strand
AATGATCGTTGCTTTTTTCATAAGGGCTTTAGCAAATGCTTCACTTGTAGAGCCTTCAATAACAACAAGATTTGCACTTTTCTCAGCTAATTCATCTTTTCTATCATCAGCCAGATCAGGAACTTTAGTGATAAGACATTTCCCTGACGTTAGGTATGGTCCGACAAAAGCTACTTGCGCGTTACGTTCTGGTGTCATAGTATAGTTTGAAAGAACAACATCGACTTCACCATTTGCAAGCGCCGGTGCTAATTGGTCTAGTGGCATAACTTTAATTGTCAGTTTAACTTTTAGCGCAGCTGCCATAACGTTAGCCAGGTCGATATCAAGACCGACAACATCACCGTTTTCAAGCTGACGTGTCATTGGTGTCATGTTGCCTGATGTACCAAGAACAAGTTCACCTTTCTCTTGTACTTTAGAGATAGTTGATGTTGGTACAGGTGCTGCGCCACCACAGCCTGTTAAGATAAATGTTAGTGCAAGCAGTGCGCCGTAGATGCCCTTAGATAGTGTCATCGTGTTTCCTTATGATATATTTCGTGTATAATAACACTTTTTAGCAAAAAACAGTTCAGGTAGTTTGTTGCGTAATCAGAATTGTTTCTCGTCTGTTACTTTTCTCAATATATTCAAATTCAAGTATAATTCTTACTTGAACCTTAAATTAAGTACCAGTTAAGTTTATTCCCCTATACTTCCGCTACCAAAAAAATTAGAAAGGGTGCAATATGAAATTTACAAAAATTGCAACACCTGAGCAGATCAAACAAGACTGGATCTTGATCGATGCTGAAGGTAAGACTTTCGGTCGTTTAATCACAGAGGTTGCAACACACCTTCGTGGTAAAAACAAGCCGTACTTTACTCCAAACGTTGACTGTGGTGACTACGTAGTAATCATCAACGCTTCTAAAGCAAAATTCAACGGTGCTGGTAAACTAGCAAACAAAGAGTACTTCTCTCACAGTGGTTACTTCGGTTCTACTAAGAGCGTTAAGATGACAGATCTTTTGGAGAACAACCCAGAAAAACTGTTTAGACTTGCAACACGCGGTATGCTTCCAAAAACGAAGCTTGGTCGTGCAATGTTGAAAAAACTAAAAATTTACGCTGGTGCTGAGCATCCTCACACAGCGCAGATCGCTAAGTAAGGATTGATAGATGGCAAAAATCTACGCAACAGGACGTCGTAAAGCGTCTATCGCAAAAGTATGGTTAACTCCAGGTACAGGTCAAATGACAATCAACGGTCTTTCACTAGACGCATGGTTGGGTGGACTTGAAGCAAAAAAACTTCGTGTTAAGCAGCCTTTGGTTCTAACGAAACAAGATACATCAGTTGATATCGTAGCTACTACTCTTGGTGGTGGTTTCGGTGGTCAAGCAGACGCACTTCGTCACGGTATCTCTCGCTGTCTAGTTAAGATGGACGATTCTCTTCGTGCAATTCTTAAGCCAGAAGGCATGATGACTCGTGACTCACGTGTTGTTGAACGTAAGAAACCAGGTAAGCGTAAAGCACGTCGTTCTCCTCAGTTCTCTAAACGTTAATCGTTACACTTTTATCTCAATGCCCTTTGCGGCATTGACCCTTCTTCACCCACAAAAACCTCTTTTATAAAATTTTTTTCATTTCTTATTCAATAAATTTGATTATTACATTCTGTTTTATTAAGATAAAATTCATATAAGTTTTACAAATACAACTGTGACCTCTAAATAGCCCCGGCATTCTCAGAGGTCTTAAAATTTAAGGATATAGAATGAACAAGACTTTACTACTACTTAGCACGGCAGCAGCTTTGATGATCAGTGGGTGTGCTTCTCATGAAGCAGAGGTAAAAGAACATAAAGCAGCAGAGCATGTAGAAAAGACTGCAGCAGCACATGGCGCGTCACATGAAAAACATTGGGACTATGCTGAAAACGGTCCGGCACACTGGGGCGAGTTTTCTAAGACATGTGGTACAGGTCACTCTCAGTCACCGATCAACATCGTTCCTGGTAAGTCGGTAGAAATGAACCACCAGTACGACCTTTCTATGCATGAAGATGTTCACACAACGGCATCAGTTATCGACAATGGTCACTCTATCAAAGTCACTCTAAAGGCAGGTGGAACGATCACACTTGATGGTGAGACGTTCAAGCTTCTACAGTTTCACTTCCACGGTAAAAGTGAGCACACTGTAGATGGTAAGCGTTACGACATGGTGGCACACATGGTTCACCAGAACCCAGAGACTAAGCAACTTGCAGTTGTAGCAGTGTTTTTTACTGAGGGTGCAGAAGACCCAATTCTTAACGATGTGATCAACAATGTTGGTGGTGAGATCGAAGTAGATCCTCAAGACCTACTTCCAAAAGACACAGCACACTACTACCACTACATCGGTTCTCTGACAACACCACCATGTTCTGAGAATGTACAGTGGTACCTACTAAAGCAGCCGGTTGAAGCGTCTAAAGAGCAGATCGAAGCATTCCGTAAGTACTATGTTGACAACGAGCGTCCAGTTCAAGAGCTTTACGACCGCGTTGTTGAGTCTAACTAGAGTATAAAAGTAGCCATTTCTTTATATTCGTCTATTTTTTAGGCATCTGTTTACTGTCTATTTTGACGTAACAAGCTATACTTTTCAAGATATAAGTCAAGGAGTAGTGATGGCAACAGAGACATTGATCAAGGGTAACGAACTTTTTCAAAAAAGCTATTTCAAAGAGAATGAGAGAGAGCTTGTCAAGCTTGCTAAACATGGGCAGCACCCCAAAGCACTCTACATCGGCTGTTCAGACTCACGGGTCGTTCCTGACCTTTTTATGCAGTCCAAGCCGGGTGATATGTTTGTTATCCGCAATGTGGGGAACTTTGTCGCCCCTTTTAGCCCCGATGAAGATTACCACTCTACCGCATCAGCGATCGAATACGCAGTCAGTGTTTTAAAAGTACAAGAGATCATTATCTGTGGTCACACCCATTGCGGTGCATGTAAAAGCCTCTATGATACGATTGATGACCCTGAACTTATTCACACAAAACATTGGCTCAAACTGGGTGAAAAAGCGAAATCAATGGCCTTGGCGGCATTGGGTCCTGATGCTGAGAAAGAGCGACTCTTTCGTTTGACGGAGCAGTTCTCTGTCATCACGCAGCTAGAGCACCTTTTGACCTATCCATCAGTGCGCAAACGGGTGGATAGCGGTGAGATTCGTATCCATGGTTGGTACTACGATATTGAGAATGGGAATATCGACTATTACGATCCGGAACAGAGCAAGTTCCTACCAATAAGCTCTTTGGAAGACTAATTGAAGCGTTAGTTTCAGCGCATCTTGCACCCAACCCTGACACTCCACGCACAATAGTGCGCTATCGGTCAGCGTTGGGCACAATCTACACTAAACCTAACGCTTCAATGCACAATCTGTCCAAATTATCAATTTGGTTTAAGATGAGCTTCGCCATCTTTCTTAGTACTTAGTACTTAGTACTTAGTACTTAGCACTGCTCTCTTCCCATTTTCTTTTTATCCATTAACTTTCTGTATAATCCTTACAATTTAAATAAGGATCATATATGTCCAAAAAAATCATTATCATTGGTGCTGTTATTGTTGCTATTATCGCAGCACTTCCTCTTGTCGGGAACATGGCTGTAAAAAAGATAATTGACGAGCGTATTATTATGCTGGATGAAAACGGTATCAAGGTCGAAAGCAGTGATAACGGTTCAAGCTACTTTGAGACTAAAAGCCATTATGAATTTACGTTAGAAGATCCGGTTGCTTTTCAAAACTACTTAGCGACACTCTCAAAAGCGCAGGTTCCGGCATATTTACATGCTATGCTTGACGATGTCGTTATGGCAGCTGATGTGCGTTATTCGAACCTTGTTGTTAACAGTGATGTAAGTCTTGACCTTTACCCGGTAGCATTCACCAAAGAGGCTGGTGATCGTATGAAAGCCGAAGATGCGACACTGTATGAGCAGATGGTCAAGATGCTTGAAAACAGAGAGTTTATGTACCACATGGACTATGATGTATCTGCTTCTACTTTTAAAGGCTACATCAAAGATATTAACAGAGAGATCACTTTTCAAGACGGTAAAAAAGCGAAGATCATTTTTGAAGCAGCAACCTTCAATGGAAAAGGGACGCTAGTCGAACCTGAGAGTGTAACGCTGAAAGTTAAAAATGCTGATGTTGATTTCTCTCTGCCTGAAGATGCCAAGATGAAACTGACGATGACCAATCTTCAAAGTGAGAGTAGCTTTAGTGCTAAAAACAGCTTTGATCTAAACTATAAAGCTGAAACACTTCATTTTGCTTTCAGCGATCAACTTACCCAGATCCAGATCGATGCAACTGACATGAAAACAGTATCGGACTCTAAAGTAGTAAATGCAAAGTTGTCAACCAAGATCAAAGCCTCAATGCAACACTTTAAGATGCAAGACCAAAATGGTTCTTTAGAGTTACGTGACTTTGCCTTTGTTATGGATGCTGACAACATTGATGAAGCTGCGTACGAAGCATTTCAAAAAGCCTCTGAACAAGCAGGTGCCTCTTCTCAGCACACAATGTTAGCCTCTTTGGGTGTTGTCTCTAAAGGGTTTAACCTTCACATCGACAAACTGAGTGTTGAGAAGATCGCTATAAAAGACTCTGGTCTGATGGATGGCTTTGATCATAAGATCGACATCATTATCAAAGAAGATGATCAATTGGTGCAAAAGATGCAGATGTCACCGCTGGCAATGCTGCAAAACATCAACATTGATGCCAAGTTGAAGTTTGCTTCTGCTTTTTACAGCTACATAAAAGAACAAGGGGCTAATCTTGCATTAGCTGATAATTTTGTCAAACAAGAGGGTGGCAATGCTATTTTTGACATTGTTCTTCAAGACGGCAAGATCACAGTGAATGGGCAGAGTCTGTAAAGGCTGCCCCTTGGTACTATGGTATAATTCTTTCAAAAAAGTGCTACTTTGAAACCTCTTTTATTTCTACTTTTTCCACTCTTTTTAATGGCATCTACGCTACATCTAAGCACTTCATCTAACCCCTCTCGTATCAACCCTATCTTAGCCACAGACTCTGCAAGTTCAGAGATCGTGAATCATATTTTTAATGGCTTGGTCAAATACGATAAAGATGCGAAGAACATCATTAGTGATCTGGCTTCGACGTTCTATTTTGAAGATAATGTCACCCTTATTTTCGAGCTTAAAAGTGGTGTGAAATGGCAAGATGGTGAACCCTTCAGTGCAAAAGATGTGCTCTTTACTTACGAATTGATCAACTCGCCGCAGGTTGTCTCTCCATATACATCCACTTTTCGTATGGTCAAATCAGTTGAGGTACTTGATGAACTGAAATTAAAGGTGACCTACAAAGAGCCATATTTTAAAGCGCTTGAACTTTGGATGAGCGGTATCTTGCCATACCATCTGCTCAAAGATGAAAAAAATATTATGAGCTCACGGTTCAACACCCATCCTGTCGGTACCGGCCCTTATCGGTTGACCAAGCTGGAGTTTTCAAAAAATATTGAGCTGAGTGCCTATGATGACTATTTTGAACACAGAGCCAAGATAGATAAGATCATCTACCATGTCATTCCCGATGCAAACACGCGCTTTTTGATGTTAAAGACACAGAAGATCGATATTGGTTCGCTCGAAGCGATGCAGATCGAACGGCAGATTGAAGCGTCGTTTTTTGACAATTATAAAGTGATCGAAGAGATCGCCCACGCCTACACCTACTTAGGAATGAACCTTAGACGTGAGAAGTTCCAAGACCCGCGTGTAAGAGAGGCCCTCTCTTTGGCAGTAGACAGAGATGAGTTGGTTGACATCCTGTTTATGGGGCATGGACAGGTCTGTACAGGCCCGTTTCTTCCAGGTGGTCCATCGTTTAATAGTGCGGTAAAGGCGCCAACGCAAAATTTAAAACGGGCAAGAGAACTTCTTAAAGAGGCAGGATATGACGAAGTAAACCCGTTTAGTTTTGAGATAGCCACCTCAAACTCAAGTTCTATTCGTCCTTATGCTGCGCAGATTCTTCAACACCAGCTTGCCAAGGTGGGGGTAGAGGTAACACTGCGTGTCATGGAGTGGCAGGCCTTTTTGAACACCGTAGTTTTCCCAAGAGAGTTTGACACGGTCTTGTTAGGCTGGTCACTATCTCTCTCGCCTGATCCTTACCTTTTATGGCACAGTGATAGTGACAAACCGGGTGCCTTCAACTTTATCGGGTACCACAACAAAAAGATCGATGGTCTGATCGAGACGATGCAAGGGACGATTGAACGTGAGGAACTGGCAAAGATCCAGCAGCAGATCTTTGCAGATGTCGTGGCAGACAACCCTTATCTGTTTCTCTTTATCCCCAACTCCATCCAAGTGGTTGACAAAAAGATCAAACATATAGAACCGACACTAAATGGTATCTGGCATAACTACATAGAGTGGGAAATAGAAGAGTAGAGATGTCTTTACAATCACGAAATAATTATATAAAGAAGGAGTATTGTTGACAATACTATTTGACCTGGACGGCACACTTATCGATTCGACGGAAGCGATATTGGAGAGCTTTCATAATTCGTTTGATGTGCATAAGCATCCGCATCCTGAAGATGAAGCCATAAAAGCACTTATTGGTCATCCGCTTGACGTTATGTATGCGGAGCTAGGGATAGAAGATGAAAGAGTCTGGGACTTCGTCACTACCTACAAAGAGTACTACCGAGTCATATCAACACAGAAAACGGTGTTGCTGCCTTACGCACGAGAGGCAGTGGAAGAGGCAGCCAAATTTGCACGTTTGGGGATTGTCACTACTAAAACAGGTAAGTACTCTCGTGTCTTGATGGAGCATTTTGAGCTGATGCATCACTTCGAGGTCCTAATCGGTCGCGAAGATGTCGAAAACCCGAAACCGCATGCAGAACCTATTGAAAAAGCGATACAGAAGATGGGTGTTACCAAAGAGCTGTGTTGGATCATTGGTGACACTCGTTTAGACATTGGTTCTGCAAATAATGCCGGTATTAAGAGTGTTGGTGTCTTAAGCGGGTATGATAATGCTGAACAATTAAACACATTAACTGACGTTATAGAAGATGATGCCCTCAAAGCCGTGAAACGTCTCGCAAAACTGGTAGAAAAGTCACGTTAAAAGCACCCTTTTTCCAAACCTAAAAAGGTGAAGCTACCTTTAAGA
>JAUWLG010000132.1 GCA_030613795.1 Helicobacteraceae bacterium | reverse complement strand
CGGATCGCCTCTTTAACAATTCGTCCATACTCTTGTAAAAAGAAGTGCCCAGGAATAATGTCAATGTGTGAGTTGGCTACACCAATAAACGGCTTGTCAAAATCTTCGTCTTTAAGACCAGTTGCTCGTAATAGTGAGCGGTGAGGTGTTCTGTCAAACCCTCTTTTAATAGTATCACTGCGCATGAAATACCCTTATATTATAATTTATGACGCCAAAGAAAGTGAATTCCTTCGACTACGCTAACGCTAAGTTTACTTCGGCAGTAGACCCACGTGCAGTTGTACCGCACTAAATGAACCTTATACTTCTTAAACTTATTGACATTAGTAATGTCTTTTACGAAAAAGCGCTGTTTGTGTAACGCGATTATAGCAAAATATCGCCCTCAAATTCAGAATCTGCAAATTTTTTACTATTTCTTTGCCAAAAGACTTTACAAGCCATATATTTTTTGCTATACTTCCGCCCTACAACGTCGGAGTGCGGGAATAGCTCAGCGGTAGAGCACGACCTTGCCAAGGTCGGGGTCGCGAGTTCGAACCTCGTTTCCCGCTCCATAAAACACTTTATAGAGTTTTCTTTTTCAGAAAATTGTATAAAGTGTTGACGATGTATATTGGCAATTATGCCCGGATGGCGAAATTGGTAGACGCAAGGGACTTAAAATCCCTCGGTGGTAACACTGTACCGGTTCAAGTCCGGTTCCGGGCACCATTAAGAGTGGTGCCATCGCCAAGTGGTAAGGCCGCAGCCTGCAAAGCTGCTATCCCCGGTTCAAATCCGGGTGGCACCTCCACTCTTTTTATCGGTACACTTACATGGAGATCTGACAGAGGTGGTCGAATGTACCGGTCTTGAAAACCGGCGAGGGTCATACCTCCCAGGGTTCGAATCCCTGGGTCTCCACCACTACTTTTTAAAACCCCAAACAAATCCTAAAATACGAATCTACAAAAGAAACACTAATTTTTAATATTTAAAACTTACTTTTCCCCCTTGTAATCCGTCAGTAACCCTACTGTAATAGAATATTACAGCTATTTGTTAGTGATACATCTGTATACTAAAAAACATTATCAAACTATAAACAAGGTCTATTTCAATGCAAAATTATTCAAAAACTTCCAGTCGTGGTGCTTTCTCTTTGATGGAACTTATGATCGTTATTATCATCCTTGGCCTTTTAGCGTCACTGGTACTTCCAAACCTAATGGGAAAAGGCGAAGAGGCAAAACGCAAGCTCGTCTGTGTTCAGATGAAGGGTGTAAGCGAAACACTGAAGATGTTTAAGTTGGACAATGGTGTCTACCCAACAACTGAAGAGGGTCTTCAGGCACTGCTCACAAACCCTAGCGAAGAGGACTACCCTTCATATGCGCCAAATGCATACTTTGAAGGTAAAAACTTGCCAAAAGATTCATGGAAAACAGAGTTTATCTACATCAACAAAGGTCGTGAGTTTGACCTTATCTCTCTGGGTTCTGACCGTAAAGAGGGCGGTGAAGATGACGCCAGTGACATCCGTTTCAGCGAGTGTAAGTTTTAACAGCTGAGTGATGCAAAAAAAGGCCTTTACCCTCATTGAACTTCTGCTGGTCGTGGTGATCATCGGTGTCATTTACGGCCTGGTGATCAACTCCATGCAGCGTATCAACGACAAAGAGGCCAGTCTCAGTTTTGAGACACTTCCCTCTTTTTTAGAGACGATGTATCAGCAAAACAGTGTTGCTTTTGTCTGCATCGACAACTGCCGAGAATGCGCGGTCTATGTCGATGGTGAAAAGGTCAAAGAGGTTGACACCTTTATGGATGAAGAGCGTGTTCTTCGCTTTTGGCGATTTGACGCCAATTTTGGGACGCAGGAGCTTCGTTTTACACCAATTTTCGATGAAGATGATAGAGAGTTCGATGTCTGTTTTAGATATGAGATTTTTAAAGATGGGAGCAGTTCTGAGATGATCATAGAGACAGAGAAAACAAGTTATGATTATCGTGGTCCCTTCCATAAAGTTGTGCGTTTCTCTTCTCTTCAAGCTGTAGAAGACAATCGTCAAGATGAGCTTCAAGAGGTACTCCAATGATATTTTCGTATAAAGGGATCAATGCTGAAGGTAAAAAGGTCAGTAACAAACTCGAAGCCACCTCACTCGAAGAGGCCAAGAGCAAACTCAAAGCCCAAGGCATCATCTACAAAAGCATTGAAGAAGAGTTGCCTTCTGTTTTTAGCGGTATAAACTTCACCCGCCGTTATCGCATCTCCCCAAATGAGCTCTCTCAGCTTAGCCGTGAACTCGCTATGTATATCCGCTCCGGTATCAGTATTGTTGGTGCACTTAAGATCATCCAAAACCAATACATGCACAAAAAGAAGATCTATCTCTTTTTAAAGACTGTCAGTACCTATCTTGATGAGGGTAAAAACTTCTATGCAGCCCTGGATGAGCAGAAGATCGTCATCTTGCCTGAGTTCTACACACAGTCTATCAGAGTAAGTGAGTCCAGTGGTATATTGGACGAAGTACTGCTGGAGCTCTCACGATTTCTAAAAGAGCAAGACCGCATCTCTAAAGAGATCAAGTCAGCTTTTGCCTACCCCTCTTTTATGATCTTGATCTCACTTTTTATGGTCGGTTTTATGCTCGCCTTTGTGGTGCCTCAGATCACCGGTATCTTCGAGGGAATGGGGCAAGAGCTTCCGGCTGCCACCCGTTTTGTTATCGCCTTGGGTGACTTTTTCAACAACAACTTCACAACGATCGGCGTGTTAGTCGTGCTGCTTGTCGGGGCGCACTCTTTTATGATGAACTACAGTTCAAAATATAAATTTGGTGTAGACAGTTTGGTACTGAGGATGCCACTATTTGGCCAAGTCGCACTTAAAAGTGAACTGGGACGATTTGCCTATGTCGGCTCTTTGCTGGTGCGTTCTGGTGTCCCCTTTGTACAGACAATCAACCTCTCTGCCAATATTTTAAATAACAGTGTTTTAAAAAGTGTCTTTGTTGAGGCCTCAAAAAAAGTCGTGGAAGGAAAGCGTCTCTCCATCGCACTTAACGAATCTTCTTACAGACTTGACCAATCCTTTTTACAAGCTATTGCGGTAGGTGAAGAGACCTCGCAGATAGAGCCTGTTCTTAGCAACATCTCCGGACTCTATTTTGAAGACAACCGTGACAAGATCGGTATTATTTTAAGTCTTCTTGAGCCAATGTTGATGCTCTTTGTCGGCGGTACCATCGGCTTTATTGTGGCGGCCATGTTATTGCCGATCTTCTCAATGAGCATCACATGATAAAAAAATCGGCAATAACTCTTGACGTTAGTCAAAGCTTTAGTGAGATGCATTCGCTGGTGACTTTGTTGCCAGTGAAAAAGACAGACAATGATGATTTTCCTATTTTTTCTATGAGTATTACATGATAAAACGACAGAGTCGTCACGGCGTTGCCCTGCTGATCACCCTCTTTTTTATCATCGCTATCACCGCTGCGGTCGGTGTCAGTTTGATGAACCTTAAAAAGAGCGGTGAAGAGCTTCATGAAGCCCGTTTTCTGCTCCAGAGCGGTGCGGTTGTTGAAGATGTACTCTTATTGATGAGAGAAGCTGACAAGCTCGGTGTTGTCAGTGATGCCGACAGCCTCAGTATCTTTCTGCTCACGGCCGGGTTTATCCCACTGGAATTAAAAGAACTTTTAGTTAAAATAGAGATAACCAGTGCTATGGGGCATGTCAACATTAATACGCTTGCTGCTTCTAAAGTGTTCCAGGAGGCTTTGATAGGATATATGGTTCGTTTTAATGTCCAGGATGCCTATTATATGAGTGATCTTCTGATCGACTGCATGGGGGGTTATAAAGACGTGTACAAAACAAATATCTTTGATGAGATGCCAGAGCTTTATCGTGAGCGCATTGTCTCAAAAAGACATTTCGAGAAGGTCTTGGACTTTTATATTCGTGAACGTCATGACAATGCAGTTGTCAGAGTGCCTTGGGATGAATTGATCCGTTTTGATGATAGCAATGCTACTACAGTTGATGCCAACTACATCACACCTGCCCTTTGGCAGATGTATATTCCAGGGTTAGAAGAGGAACGTGCTTTTGAGCTCTCATCAGGTGAAGGAACGT
Organism: Helicobacteraceae bacterium; assembly: GCA_030613795.1. Taxonomy (GTDB): domain Bacteria; phylum Campylobacterota; class Campylobacteria; order Campylobacterales; family Sulfurimonadaceae; genus Sulfonitrofixus. Next base: position 842 of record JAUWLG010000132.1, on the reverse strand, counting down.
ATAACACACTTGAAGATATCGACCTCTCACCAGAAGAGAGAGTGGAACTGGCCAAGTTCAAGCTGAGTTTCTTTCAACCAATCGTCCGCATGGATATTGAGATCTTGGAGAACAACAGCAGTGCGCATGTGGCGTTTGACTATGATTTGAGTACAAAAAAGGGTAAACATTTTGAATTTGGGATTTAGATCTAAGGCAAAAGCCTTTTTTGTTGATGTCGACTCCCCTGCCTATCTTCTTGAGGAGTCAGTCAACGTCATACTTTCACCTTCTATGTACTGGGTCAAACGGGTAACACTCCCGGTAAAGTACCTGCGTGAAGTCAAAAGCCTTATCCCATCACTTTTCGAAGAGAACCTCCCAGAGGGAAAATACAGCTACAGCGCTTACAAAGACGGTGACAGCTTTTTGATCTTTGCTTATAATGACAAAGAGGTACTCGACCTTCTTTCCGAAAAAGGGATCCACTCTGCCAATATTGACAACATCTACCTGGCACAAAGTGAATTTGACACCATTGACACCTCGATTAAGATCAGTGAAAACAGTGTGTTAAGCCTGCAAAACGGTGTTGTTGTCAAACTGCCATCTGTTTTAGCACCAGATGCTGTTACACTGGATCTAGATACACACACCTTCTCAAAACAGACTATCCATCTCACCCGCTTTAATCAGATCGCTGACAAAAAGTCACAGATGGTCTTTGCTTCGATCTTGGGCTTTTTAATTGTTATGTTCACAACAGAGTGGCTCATCACCTCCTCAAAGGTCTCAACGATCTTGGAAAAGCAGGGAAAGGTCTTCAGCAACCATAACCTCCCCTCCACCTCATTTCAAAATGA
>JAUWLG010000143.1 GCA_030613795.1 Helicobacteraceae bacterium | reverse complement strand
TCGTAGGCCTCTACTATTTTTCCTTCGCGAAAGGCCTCTACGGCTTGGTTGAAAAGTTGATGCTCTTGAGGGTTGAGATGTGCGTTGATACTGCGGCCAAAATGGTGCAGTATGGGTTTTTCAGCTTGTGAATGGTGAAAGAGACGATTGAACCAGTCACTCATCAAAGCTCCTTATTGCATAGAGATGGCCTCTCTCTAATGAGTATAGAGTGAGATGCCTGAAAAAGTCTTTAGAGGGGCCCTTTACTTTGGGAATTTCTCCATCAACGCTTTGAGCACCTTGTTAATATAGGTTGTTTTCTCTTGCGGTGTTTTCATGCTTTTGAGATAATCAACAGCGGTACCGCGCCAGATGATCTTGTTTTTGCCAGGAACAACAGCATCAACGATCAGTTTTCCCTCATCATAGGTGTAGGTCCGTGTTTGAGGTACTACGACTGTTCTGTAACCGTAACCATACGAATAGGGGTACATATTGACATGTTGGTAGTCCGTGTCGATACGTGTCTTGGAAGTGACACCGGTGTGAAACAGAACGTAAAAATCGGCCTCTTCTCTGCTTGTCTCTTTGTAACCTTTTTGCATAAGCTCGTTTTTGAGCGCAGCAATGATACGGTCTGAGGTTAAGGTGTCTTCACCTTCGAGTGCTTTATGGACAATGGCGAAGTTTTTTGGAGGAGTAAGATCGGCGTTTGGATCATAGTCAGTAGCGACTTTTAGAGAAGAACACCCACTGATAAAGAGTGCAAGTAAAATAGGGAATAAGATACGCATAGAAATCCTTTAAGTCGTTAGTTTGTCATTCCTGCGCAGGCAGGAATCTACGTGTCAATACTATCATGCAGTTAGAATCTGTTTGACTCCTGCCTTCGCAGGAGTGACGGAACGTCTTCATAATTTAACAGTATTGGAACCTCTTTTATGTTGTAAAGTAAAGTATTGTAGCAATTTCTATAAAAACCATAGCTAAAAAGGCAGATTTATAGACGACAAGCGGGTCACGTTCAACAAATGTACTTCCTTTGGTATAAAAAGGTTTGACATTGACCGGATCTTTGAGCTCATAAAAAAACTCTGAGTAGTGGTCGTAACGATCATCCGGGTCGATGGCAATTGCCCGCATGACAATAGAGTCAAGCCAATTGGGAATATTTTTGTTGTACTTACTCGGCGGTGGTGCCTGTTTGAACTTAGGGGTCTGAAACGGTTCTATCTCACCATATGGCAATTTTCCGGTTAAAGCCCAGTAGATGGTGACTCCGATAGAGAAGACCTCAGTCGCTTCATTGATGGCCCCACCGCTAAAACGTTCCGGTGCCAAGTAGCTTGGTGTTCCTGCGCGTGAGTTTTCAGAAAAGATCTCGACAATACTGCCAAAATCGACCATCTTAAAACGTGTTCCTGCCACATCTTTGTCTCGGTAGACGATGATGTTCTCGGGTTTGATATCACCGTGAACAAGGCCGAGGTTAAGCAGATGCGCTTCGGCTTTATGCAGAAATTTGGCGAGGTCGATGGCATTGTCGATAGAGAGATGTTTACCTTTGAGAAAGTCCATCAGGTTATTGCCTTCGACCAGTTCCATCAAGTAGTAGCGATGGGTTCTCTCTTCCGGTACCCAGGCATCACCAAAGGCTTTATGGGTGATCTGTTTGGCATACCAGGCTTCGTGGACAAATTGGTCGATGGCCTCTTCATCACTGTTCATAGGAAATTTCATGACCAAGGTCTTGTCATCTTTTTTGACCTTCCAGATACGTCCATGCTCCATCATAGGCTCATCCAAGATATAGCCGTCGATATTGTCACCTGCACTGAGTTTCTCAGGTATGATCAGTTCCAGTTTTTTGGCAGCATTGCGTTCATCAAAGGCAGTGACGGTGAAGATCTGCAGTGTTGCATCATCACGGTTATAGTCTATGTGCCCCTTGGTGATATTTTCAACGATGAGTTTGGTACTGAGTCCTTTGTTGATCTTATCAGCAAGCTCTTCATCGCTGATGAGGTTGTAGACGCCGTCGCTGCATAAAATGATCTTGTCGCCTACCTGCAGCCGGGTCTCTTTGATCTCTGGTTCAACATGGTCGTTTAGGCCACAGGCTTGGGTGAGGACATGGGACATAAGCTCATCATCCATAGTGTGATCGACGCTGAGCAGCTCAAGCGGACCGTTGTCACGTTGGAGATAGATGTGAGAATCTCCGAGGTTGGTGGTGTAGAGGGTCTCTCCATCGATGACTGCAATGCTCAAGGTCGTCAAGAACTCGATCCGTTCATATTGAGACATAGACTCTTTAAAAAGCATTCGGTTGATATGTTGGGTAAATACAGTGATAGACTTACCAACATCCCACGCCTTAGGACGGGTCTTGAACTGATCCATAAAGTACTTGACCGTCTGTCTTGCGGCAGCACCGCCCTTTCTGGCAGAACCGACACCGTCACACAGTACCGAGATAAAGAGGGTGTTGTCTAAGATAGTGTGGTCACATGCGTCATCACCGCTGACGTCGGCTGCTTTAGGTTTGATGTATTGGGAGGACTTTATCTGTAGCATTGCGTCATGATCCATGTAGTGAGATATGGGTCATATAATACCCTTTTAGAGGTATTAAGGAAATTCCTAATACCCCAAAAAAGGTACGAATTACTTCGTAGCTAGTTTACTAGTCACCCCGGACTTGATCCGGGGTCCACTGCATCGAAGATGCAGATAACAGCTTTGCTGTTATAAGAGCTGGATTCTGAATCAAGTTCAGAATGACAATGCCTGTGTCTAAGCACAGTTAAGGTTGGCTGTCTTAGATAATACCGCCGGATCGAACACCCCAGGTAATTCTCCATCTTGTTTTAACAAGACTTAGACCTATTAGTGCTACAACAACAACACCTGCAAAGATCATGAAACCTTCTGTGTATCCGCCAAATGTACCTTTAGACCATCCAAGCGTTTTGATCAGGGCTGTTCCACCTAAACCACCGGCACATCCGACAAGTCCTGTCATAATTCCGATGTCTTTACCAAAACGTTGAGGAACGAGTTGAAAAACTGCACCGTTTGCCATCCCTAAGTTAGCCATGATCAAGAAAAGTACAAAGATAGCTAAGAAAAACGGAAGCTCAACAGTTGCAGTAATTGTAACTAAAAGAGCAACCATACCGTAGAAGAAGTACAGTGATTTGACTCCCCCGATCTTATCGGCAGTGTTTCCGCCAACGGGTCTAAGTACCGCACCTGCAAAGATACATAAAGCACCGAAGTAACCGGCGATTACCTTTACATTCGTCTCATCAAATACATCTATACCAAAAGCGCTCATGTCAGCTTGATAGGTGTTCATAAGATAAACTTTCATGTATCCTGCAAATCCAACGAAACCGCCAAAAGAGATCGCATAAAACAGTGAGAACCACCATGTGTCTCTGTCTTTAAGCAGTTTTGCATAATCTTTAAGTTTTTTAGGACGAGCAGTATAAACATCTGCAGGAGCATTTTTAGCGATAAACAGGTAAGCGATAAAAACAACGATCGCCATAGCCGCACCTACACCAAATACAGCTGACCATCCCCATAACTCTGCTATTTTTGGAGCAAAAAGGAAATCGATAACAACACCTATGTTACCGGCACCTGCAATTCCAAGAACAACACCTTGGAGTTTTGGCGGATACCATTGGCCGGCTTGCGGAAGTGCGACCGCAAAAGAAGCCCCTGCAAAACCAAGACCAAGCGCAACAAGAAGCAGTGCATCATACGTAATACTGTCACCCATTAAATAAGCTGTCAAAAGTGAGAGGATCACAACCATTTGTGACATAAGTGCTGTCATTTTTGCACCAAGTTTATCAACACCAAAACCTAAAACAATTCTAAGTATCGCACCTGAAAGAATAGGAAGAGAAAGAAGAGTTGCTTTTTCTCCTGCTGTCATTATGTGCCCGCCCAGTGCCAAGGCCTCAGCGATCTCTGTACTTAACGGCCCAAGCATAGTCCAAACCATAAAGCTCATATCAAAATATAAAAAGGCCATGAACAATGTTGGTGCGTGACCTTGTCCTTTTAAGTCTTTAAACCCTGCCATCTTCTCTCCTTGTTATCTGTTAATGTAATTTCTTGCTGTAATTCTAATAGAAAGAAAGTGATTATTGTCCACTTATATGATTAAAAAATAGACAATCATATTAAAGCCTAAATATTAGCCGATACATATGAAATATATATCTTTTTTAGAGGTACCCTAAATATAGAGGTGGTGAGGGTGCTGTTGTAAAGAATAGAAGTGATGCGATTGTATAAAATTTAAACACCTTTGATTCTCTTCCATCGTTTAATAGTAATATAATAGTTCCATCAATTACGCAGACAAAGAGGTTACTTTTTTGCAAACGCCATTAGAAGATTTTATTAGTTACAAGGCTGAGACGGGGATGCAGTGTGGAAACTACTCCATCGATGTTCCTGACTTGGAGGAGGGTGAGCAGTACCGTTTTCATTTTGATGCCACTGCTTGTGTCGGGTGCCGCTGTTGTGAAGTCGCTTGTAATGAGCAGAATAACAACCCGGCTGATGTCAAGTGGCGTCGTGTCGGTGAGATGGAGACAGGCACTTTCCCGGACACCTTGATGCTCTTTAACTCGATGAGCTGTAACCACTGGGTGGACCCTGCTTGTCTCATCGGCTGTCCTACAGAGTCTTACATAAAGATTAGTGAGACAGGTATCGTCGTTCATGATGATGACACCTGTATAGGATGT
>JAUWLG010000025.1 GCA_030613795.1 Helicobacteraceae bacterium | reverse complement strand
TTTCAGATTTGGTGTAGATTGTGTTTAACTCAGACCGATAGCGCACTAGTGTGCGTGGAGAGTCTGAGTTGGACGCAAGATGCGCCGAAGCTGGAACTTTGACTACTTATATCTATAAGTAATGCGACCTTTGTCAAGAGAGTATGGAGTAAGTTCAAGTTTGACCTTATCTCCCGGAAGGATCTTAATATAGTGCATACGCATCTTACCGGCGATGTGACAAAGAATCACATGCCCGTTATCAAGCTCTACGCGGAATGTTGCATTCGGCAGCGCTTCAATTATTTTCCCATCAACTTCAATGACGTCTGATTTTGCCATAAATTATCCTTGTGAAAGTATTTCTGCTTTGCCGCCAATGACAGCTACAGTGTGTTCATAATGAGACCCGCGTAGGCCATCCTTGCTTGTAACATCCCACCCATTTTCTAAAATAACAGGTTTCGCCTCTTTTTGGCAGATCATCGGCTCAAGGCAGAAGACCATACCGTTCTTGATCTTAGGACCCGACTTGGGGCTTCCTCCATCAAGATAGTTTGGAATCTGAGGATCTTCGTGCGGTGATTTACCAATACCATGACCACAAAAGTCACGAAGTGGTTCAAAACCACGACCACGGATAAACTCTTGCATCAAAAAGCTAAGCTCTTTAAAACGCATACCTGCTTTGATATTATCAATAGCGTGGTAGAGAGTATCTTTGGCACAGGCGATGAGGGCCTCATCTTCTTCACTGATTTTTCCCACCCCAACAGTTATTGCAGCATCGCCGTAATAACCGTCTAATTTTGTTCCTATGTCATAGCCGATAACGTCACCCTCTTGCAGTTTATAGTCCGTAGGAATGCCGTGAATGATCACTTCATTAAGGGAGGTACAAACTGCATTGGGGAAACCGTAAAGGCCTTTGAACGAAGGAAGAGCCTTATGCGAACGGATATAATCTTCCGCCATCGTATCAAGCTCTTTAAGTGAAGCACCAACGCGAGTGTTTTCTCGCATTAGTTCTAGCGCTCCGGCTACAATTTTGTTAGCAGCGCGAAGTTTATCGATTTCAGCATTCTTGCGAATCGCAATGGCCATTTTTATAGACCGACCGCGCTAAGAGTTTCGTACTTGCTCATATAGATCTGAGCTTCGATCTTACGCATTGTATCAAGGGCAACTTGAACAACGATCAGAACGGCAGTACCACCGAAAAAGAAAGGAACACCCATCCCTTTGATGATCATAAACGGCAGCGTTGCTACCAGACCAAGATAGAGTGCACCAGTAATTGTCAAACGAGATGCTGTTTCATTAAGAAACTCTGCTGTGCTTTTACCTGGACGAACACCAGGAATAAATCCGCCTTGACGTTTTAGGTTCTCAGAGATATCTTTCGCATTAAAGACGATCGATGCATAGAAAAATGCAAAGAAGATAACAAAGGCAAAGGTCAAGAAGTTAAAGAAATAACTGTTTGGATTCAACAGATCTGCAATTGCTTGGACAGTTGGATTAGTACTACTAGATAGTACTGTCATTGGGAACATCAAGATCGCCGATGCAAAGATAACTGGAATAACACCAGAAAGGTTTACCTTAATAGGAATGTAGTTCATTACACGCTTATTTTGGTTTTGCATCATTGTCTTCTTCGCGTATGTTATCGGTACACGACGCTCACCTAGTTCGACGTAGATGATAACACCGACAGTCGCCAGGATCAGACCAAGGATAGCAATAAGCGTTAAAAAGCTCATAGCGCCTTCGTTGATCATAGAGACTGATTGACCGATAGCAGATGGAATCGCCGAAACGATACCTGCGAAGATGATCAAAGAGATACCGTTACCGATACCGCTTTGCGTGATCTGTTCACCAATCCACATCAACAACATCGTACCTGCAAGCATAGAGAATGCAGAGATGATGATAAACGTTGTGTGGTCTATTAAGATCGCACTTGAGCCGTCAGGCCCCGTCAAACTCTGTAGACCAATGCTTACACCGATTGCTTGTACGATTGTAATAGCAATTGTTGCATAACGGATGATCTGCATATATTTCACCATACCATCACGCTCTTTTTTCATCTGACCCAAAGTCGGGAATGTAGCTGCAAGCAGTTCCATGATGATAGAGGCTGTGATGTAAGGCATAATACCAAGTGAAATAATTGAGAGACGTTCGACTGCATTTCCACTGAACATATTCATAAGTCCAAGCGCATCAGATTGATGTGAGTCAAAGAAAGAAGCGATTACCGCTGTATCAACACCGGGTACCGGCACGTATGCCAGTAGACGGTAGATAAAAAGAAAACCGATCGTTATTAAGATCTTGTTTACTAGTTGCTGGTTCATTATTTGCCAGTTGTAGTAACGTTTTCGTCTTTAATTTTAGAAGCAAGGTCCTTAGCAGAAGCACCAACAAGTTTAACACGAGTTACTGATTTTGCCAGGTTGTGAACCTCACGGATAGCTTCTACTGTAATCTCAGCAAGAGCAGCAACTTTCGGTGCTTTCTCTACGTTGATAGTTACAGGCTTCTCTACACGAGAAAAGAAACCGATTTTTGGCATACGTTTCGCAAGTGGCATCTGACCACCCTCAAAGTTACGCTTACGCTTGTAACCTGTACGAGATTTCTGACCTTTTTGACCACGAGTAGATGTTTTACCCATGCCTGAACCCTGACCACGGCCAACACGCTTCTTAGCGTGCGTTGAACCTTCGGCAGGTGTTAAGTTTTCTAATGCCATCTTCTATCCTTTCATTCTTGCAAGTGCTTCAACAGTAGCACGTACAACAGTATTTGGATTGTTTGAGCCAATAGACTTAGTCAAGATATCCTGGATACCAGCAAGTTCAAGTACTGGACGCAGTGCGCCACCGGCGATAACACCTGTACCTTCTGATGCTGGAGCCATCCATACGTGACTTGCATTGAATTTGTGCTCAATATCGTGTGCAATAGTAGTACCCTTGATCTTGATCGTTGTCAAGTTCTTGAATGCCTCATCTACTGCTTTACGAATAGCGTCTGGAACCTCTTTCGCTTTACCAACACCATAGCCTACGGTACCGTTTTTGTTACCGACAACAACAAGTGCAGTAAAACGGAAACGACGTCCACCTTTTACAACTTTTGTTACACGACCGATATTTACGATCGCTTCTTCGAAGTCTTCTCTATTGATAGTACTCATCATCAGCCCCTAGAACTTAATTTCGTTAGCACGAAGTGCGTCACCGAAAGCAGCTACAACACCGTGGTATTGGTAACCGTTACGGTCAAATACAACTTCAGTGATATTAGCAGCTTTAAGGTTTGCAGCAAATTGCTCAGCAAGCTTTGCAGCGTCTTCTTTGTTCGATTTAAGACCAGAAGCCTTAGAGTGAACAGATGCTAATGTTGTAGCAGTATCATCATTGATCGCTTGCGCAGAGAAATAACGATTTGAACGGAAAACCGATACACGTGGAAGAGTCTCTGAACCAGAGATCTTTGCACGGATACGACGTTTACGTTGGACGCGTGTGTTAGCTTTGTTTTTTAAAGTTTTTGCATTCATCTCAACGCTCCTTATTTCTTAGCAGTTTTACCGGCTTTACGCACGATATGCTCTTCCATGTATTTAACACCTTTACCTTTGTAAGGCTCTGGCGGACGGAATGAACGGATCTCAGCAGCAGCTTGACCAACCATTTGGTTGTCGTTACCTTTGATCGTGATCACGTTCTTGTCAACTGACATCTCAAGACCCTCTTTGATATCGTAGTTGATATCGTGAGAGTGTCCAAGTTGAAGGTTAAGTACCTTGCCTTTTACAGCAGCACGATAACCAACACCGTTGATCTCAAGTTGCTTAGAGAAACCTTCCATAAGACCTTTAACGATGTTAGCAGAAAGTGCACGGTAAGTTCCCCAGAAAGCGCGGTGCTCTTTAGAGTCAGATACATTTTTGAATGTCAGTGTCTGGCCGTCAAGCTCAACAACAACATTACCCATAGTGTCTAGAGTACGAGTAGCATTCCCTTTAACAAAAGAGATGACCGCGCCATCAACACTTACTTTGATCTCAGCTGGTACATTAACAGGATTTTTTCCAATACGTGACATATCTAACCCCTTACCAGATTGTAGCCATTACTTCACCACCGATACCAAGCTCGAAAGCTTTATCGTTAGGAAGAACGCCTTTAGATGTAGAAACGATGATAGTACCGTAACCATTTTTGAAACGCTTAATGTCAGCAGCCGGCTTGTAAACACGACGACCTGGCTTAGAAACACGCTTCATCTCATTGATCACAGTCTTACCGTTCTCATCATACTTCAACACTACGTTGATGCTTTTTTTAACGCCGTTTTCGATTACATTGAAAGACTCGATGTAACCTTTGTCAGCTAGAATACTTACTACCGCTTCAACACTTTTAGAGTGAAGAAGTGTTGCAACGTCTAGACGACGCATTGCAGCATTACGGATACGAGTTAATGAATCTGAAATTAAATCATTTACCATTATATATTTCCTTATTTTGCTAAGTGCTCAAGGCACTTGCTATTGTTAGGAGTTTCTTTTTGGAAAGCCGGAGCTTACCAAGAAGACTTTCTAACACCTGGGATTAGACCTTCGTTTGCCATCTTACGGAAACAAATACGGCAGATGCCGAAGTCACGAAGAACAGAGTGTGGACGACCACAGATCTGACAACGAGTGTAAGCGCGAACCGCAAATTTTGGTGTGCGTTTCGCTTTAGCGATCATTGATTTTTTAGCCATTTGTGCGCTCCTTAGTGAACGGCATGCCCATAGCAGTAAGAAGAGCCAAGCCCTCTTTGTCACTATTTGCAGACGTTACAACAGTAATATTCATACCGTGAATTTGCATGATTGAATCATAATCAACTTCAGGGAAGATCAACTGCTCTGTAAGACCGAAGTTGTAGTTACCACGACCGTCAAAACCGTTACGAGGCACACCACGGAAATCTTTCATACGTGGAAGTGCGATCGCAAGAAGACGATCAAGGAACTCATACATCTTAGCGCCACGAAGTGTTACACGAACACCTACAGGCATACCTTCACGAACTTTAAAGCCCGCAACAGATTTGTTAGAGATAACGATAGTCGCATGTTGACCAGCGATCGCAGAGATCGTGTCTTGGATGTTTTGGATAAGCTTGTTATCTTTCATCGCAAAACCAGTACCTACAGAGATAGTGATCTTCTCAATAGATGGGATCTCCATAACGTTTTTAATACCAAGTTCCTCTTGAAGCTGTGGCTTAAGAGCTAGATATTTTTCTTTTAAACGTGCCATGAATTACGCCTCCACTTTACGAATATTAGAAGCATCAATAGGCATCTCTTTATTCATAAAGCCGCCTTTTGGGTTCTCTTCAGTTGGTTTAACTGTCTTCTTAGCGATTTTACATCCCTCGACAATTACCTTACCTTTTTTTGGAAATACTGCTAGAACTGCCGCTTTAGTGCCTTTATCGTCACCAGCCATGATCTCTACAGTATCACCCTTTTTGAAATTAAACTTTGCCATAATTAAACAACCTCCGGAGCTAGAGATACGATCTTCATGAAACCTGAATAACGTACTTCACGTGCTACAGGTCCAAAAATACGAGTACCGATTGGCTCTCTTTTAGCGTCAAGGATTACAGCAGCGTTGTCGTCAAAACGGATCAGTGAACCATTCTCACGTTGTACCTCTTTTTTAGTACGTACAACAACGGCCTTGATTACTTGACCTTTTTTAACTTTTCCAGTTGGAATCGCTTTCTTTACAGAAGCTACGATCACGTCACCGACAGATGCATAGCGACGCTTAGAGCCGCCAAGAACCTTGATACACATAATCTCTTTAGCACCTGTGTTATCAGCTACTTTCAAACGAGTAAAACCTTGGATCATACTAAGCTCCTACTACTGTTTTAAGTCTGAAAGACTTCGTCTTAGAAAGTGGACGACACTCAACAGCGATGACTTTATCACCGACTTTAAGTGTGTTGTTCTCATCATGGATAAGATACTTTTTAAAACGCTTAACAACTTTGTGGTAACGAGGGTGCATAACACGACGTTCAACCAACATAGAAGCTGTTTTGTCTCCAGAGATCTTTACTACTACACCTTGAATTTCACGTTGACTCATAGTGCTTTCCTTACTTCACTGCTGAAATAGCAGTGTTGATACGAGCAATATCTTTTTTCACATCACGAAGTTCGCTAGTGTTAGTCAATTGCATCATTTTTTGTTTGATCTTAAGAGTGAAAAGCTCAGTTTTCTTCTCTTTGATCATCGCCTGAAGCTCAGATACGTTTTTATCTGCTAAATCAGAATAGTTCATTGTTCATCTCCGCAGTAATGATTTTACATTTGAATGGAAGTTTGTGAATCGCAAGAGTCAATGCTTCACGAGCAATCTCTTCAGGTACACCACCCATTTCAAAAATAATACGACCTGGCTTAATATTCATAACCCACTGGTCAACTGGACCTTTACCCTTACCCATACGAGTTTCAAGAGGCTTGGCAGTTAGTGGCTTAGCTGGGAATACACGAATCCAGATCTTACCTTGACGTTTGATGTGACGTGTTGCAGAGATACGAGCCGCTTCGATCTGACGAGATGTAATACGACCAGCTTCTACTGCTTTAAACGCGATGTCACCAAACGCTAATTTATACCCAGAACGAGCGTAACCGCGGTTACGTCCCTTCATCATCTTACGGTATTTTGTTCTTTTAGGCATCAACATGATTAATCTGCCTTTCTTGGAGCACGTGGACGACGCTCACGCTTCTCAGTTTTTTCTTCAACTTCTGCAGGAACACCTTTAGCAAGTACTTCACCTTTGAAGATCCATACTTTAATACCGATGATTCCGTACTGAGTCTGCGCTTCAGCAAAACCGTAATCGATCTTTGCACGAAGTGTATGAAGAGGAACACGTCCCTCCAAGTACCACTCAGTACGTGCCATCTCAGCACCACCAAGACGACCCGCTACTGCAACCTTGATTCCCTTTGCACCAGAACGTTGTGCGTTTTGCATAACTTTCTTCATAGCACGACGGAAAGCGATACGACGCTCAAGTTGTGTTGCAACGTTCTCTGCTACAAGTTGAGCAGAAGTGTTTGCTTTTTTCTCTTCTTTGATGTTGATAGCAATGTTCTTGCCGATCAGTTTCTGAAGATTGACTTTTAGCTTCTCAATATCCGCACCTTTTTTACCGATGATGATACCAGGACGAGCCGCTACAATAGTAACGCGAAGGCGTTTTGCAGTACGTTCGATGATGATGTTAGCAACACCAGCATAGTAAAGCTCTTTCTTTAAGAAAGTACGGATTTTGTAATCTTCACCAAGATTAGCCGCTGCAGTGTCAAACGATGGGTACCATCGAGATTCCCAGTTACGGTTGATTCCAAGGCGAAGACCAATAGGATTAACTTTATGACCCATAATTATTTACCCTCTACTTCTACTAAGATGTGTGCTGTTGGTTTACGGATACCAGACGCCATACCACGAGCACGTGGACGGAAACGTTTAAGTACCGGACCATTGTCAACACGACAAGATTTAACAACACAGTCTTCAGCTTCAAGACCGCTATTAGCTACTGCAGATGCAAGTACCTTATAGATGATCTTCGCCGCTTTGTTTGGTGTGAACTCTAAAGCTGCAAGAGCCTCTTCAGCGTTCATACCCTGGATTTCGCGTGCAACAAGACGAGATTTGATCGGTGAAACACGGATGAATTTCAATAGTGCTCTAGCCATGATTAAACCTTCTTCTGTACAGAGCCCTTGTGGCCCTTAAATGTACGTGTTGGCGCGAATTCGCCTAGTTTGTAACCAATGTGGTTCTCTGTAATATATACAGGGATGAATTGGCGACCGTTATGAACATTAAGTGTCAAACCGATCATTTCTGGAAGTACCATTGAACGACGTGACCATGTTTTGATTGGTTTCTTGCTGCCTTCTTCTTTAGCAGCAAGAACTTTCTTCATCAAGTGGTCGTCTACGAATGGACCTTTTTTTACTGAACGCGCCATAATTAACCTACCCTTTTAGCATTTGGTTTACGACGTGTAATAATCAATCTATCAGAAGATTTCTTACGACGAGTCTTAGCACCCTTAGTCGGTTTACCCCATGGAGTAACCGGGTGACGACCTGAGTTTGTCTTACCTTCACCACCACCATGCGGGTGATCGATAGGGTTCATTGCAGAACCACGAGTCTGAGGACGAATACCACGGTGACGTGAACGACCTGCTTTTGCCCATACGATGTTTGAGAACTCTTCGTTACCTACGGTACCGACAGTTGCTAAACACTCGCCAAGAACAAGACGCATCTCTGATGATGGAAGACGTACAGAGACGTATTTACCATCACGACCCATGATCTGAGCAGAGTTACCAGCAGAACGAACTAGTTGTCCGCCCTTACCTGGCTTAAGCTCAAGATTGTGAATGATCGTACCCACTGGGATGTTTTTCAATTTCATTGTATTACCAGGCTTGATGTCAAGGCCAGCAGCAGAAGATTGAATTTTGTCACCAACACTCAAACCACTTGGTTGAATGATGTAACGTTTTTCGCCATCAGCATAAGTGATAAGACAGATACGACAGTTACGGTACGGATCGTACTCGATAGTCGACACTGTACCAGGGATGTCAAACTTGTTACGTTTGAAATCGATGATACGGTAGATCTTTTTAGCACCCGCTTGTTTATGACGAGATGTAATACGACCATTGTTGTTACGACCAGCAGTTGTTGGAAGTTTCTTCAATAGTGAACGTACACTTGGTTTTGCAGTAATGTCACTGCTATCAATGTTTGTATAGAAACGACGACTTGGAGTTATCGGTCTGTATGTTTTCATTGCCATCTTATACCGCCAAACTTTCGATCTGTGCACCTTCTGGTAATGTCACATAGAACTTCTTGAAGTTGTTTTGCTTACCAGTTACACCACGAAATTTTTTAATTTTTCCCGCTTGGTTAAGAGAGTTGATACGTATTGGAACGATACCAAAGTACTCACGGAAGATCTCTTTAAGACCAGTCTTTGTTACACGAGGAGATGTCTGTACTACAACAACACCTGACTCTTGAAGTGCAAGAGTTTTCTCTGTATACAAGATAGACTTGATATCTGTAATATCTGCCATTACTTAGCCCCTTCTACGATTTGTTCCCAAACAGCTTTTTCGATCACTACTGAACGATAAGTTGCTGCTAGGAAAGCGTTTAACTCATTACCTTCTACCAGGTAACAAGTCTGAAGATTACGGAATGCCATGAAAGTCTTCTCGTCAATGATCTCTTTTACAAAAAGAGCGTCACGTACGTTAAGTGCTTTAAAGATAGCATTTGCATCTTTTGTTTTACCAGACTCTACTTCAATGTTATCAACAATGAAAAGTTGTCCAGCCTCAGACAGTTCATTTAGAGCGAACTCTAATGCAACACGCTTCTGCTTTTTATTTACTTTAAGATCATAGTTACGGTTCGATTTTGGACCGAAGACTTGACCACCGCCAACCCATATAGGAGAACGAGTAGAACCGGCACGAGCACCACCACGACCCTTTTGAGCCCATGGTTTCTTACCACCACCGCTTACTTCAGCACGAGTCTTAGTAGATGCAGTGTTAGCACGGATGCCTGCCTGGTACGACTTAACGTATAGGTAAAGGTTGTGTGGGTTGATACCCGAAAAGCTCTCTGGAAGCGCTAGCTCAGAGTCTTTTTCAAATTTATTATTAAGAACTATTGCGCTCATTATTTAACTACCTTTAAACGACCTAATGCACCGTTTGGTCCAGCAACTGCACCTTTAACAACGATTACACCATTTTCTGCATCATAAGAGACGATCTCATTCTTCACAGTATTCAAAGTATTACCGTGATGTCCTGCCATCTTACGACCTTTTTGTACGCGACCTGGCCACTCAGCATTACCGATAGATCCACCAGTACGGTGAAAACGGTGACCGTGTGAACCTGGACCACCACCGAAGTTCCAACGTTTCATAACACCCGTGAAACCACGACCTTTAGTAACAAAAGATGACTTAACAACTTTTGCTTCTGCCAGTGGAGCAAGATCAAGATCACCTGCTTCTGTGTTTGCAACAGTGATTGTTGCGAAACGGTTGAATTCTGCAGAAAGACTGTATTTCTTCTGCTTACCTTCGACTGCTTTGTTTGTTTTCTTACCATCGTTGTAAGAAACGATAGCAACACCGTCATTAACTTCACATACTTTTACTTCTTTTAGTTTTAAAAGAGTAACAGGTACTGAAGGGACAGTAATTGTACGGCTCATACCGATTTTTTCAACAATATATTCCATCTATCCAGCTCCTTACTTGTCCATAGAGCGAACTTCAACGTCCACTTCCGGTGCAAGATCTAGTTTCATTAATGAATCAACAGTTTCTGGCGTAGCAGAAACGATGTCGATCAAACGTGCGTGCATACGGATCTCAAACTGCTCACGTGCATCTTTGTTTACGTGTACAGACTTAAGAACTGTGTATTTACGAATCTTAGTTGGCAAAGGGATCGGACCACGGATTTCCGCGCCTGTTCTCTTTACCGCTTCAACGATTGAACTTACTGATCTATCGAGTACACGATGATCGTAAGCTCTTAGTTTCAAACGAATTTTTTCCATAATTTTTCCTCATAAAGAACTCGTCAGATCTAGCCTGACTAT
>JAUWLG010000275.1 GCA_030613795.1 Helicobacteraceae bacterium | reverse complement strand
ATCTACCCGGTCATCGTTCCCATCGCTGTTGATGCGACCCACCCCTTTCCACACCTCAACAACCTCAGTTTTGGACTTATTGTAAAACTACAAGACTTGGAAAACGAATCGATCGAGCGAAATGGAATGGTCCGGATCCCTCGTGTTCTTCCTCGTTTTATTGAGCTGGAAGATGGCTGTTATATTCCTATCGAGAGTGTTGTCACTGAACATGTTGGTGAGCTTTTCCCAGGTTACAAGCTGCAAAACCACATCGCCTTTCGTGTGACACGTAATGCCGACATCACCATTGAAGAAGAGGAGGCTGATGACTTTATGGAGATCCTGGAAGAGGGTCTTCGTCTTCGAAAAAAGGGCGAATTAGTACGTCTTGAACTCGGTCAAGAGACAAGTCCAGACCTTCTTAACTTTTTTAACCGCCACACTAATGTCTTTAAAGATGACATCTACCATTTCTCAAACATCTTAAACTTAGGTAGCCTCTGGCAGATTGTTGGTAACAAAAGCTTTGCGCACTTAACAGCCACACCCTTTAAACCGCGACTTTTACCACCATTTGACACCACTGAGAACATCTTCAACATCATCGACAAACAAGATACCTTGATGTATCACCCTTATGAGAGTTTCGAGCCGGTGGTCAAACTGATCCAAAATGCTGCAAAAGACCCTGATGTTGTCTCCATCAAGATGACACTTTACCGTTCTGGTACCAATTCACCGATCGTTCAAGCACTGATGCAGGCAGCAGAGTCCGGAAAACAGGTCACTACGATGGTTGAACTTAAGGCCCGTTTTGATGAAGAGAACAACCTCATCTGGGCTAAAGCACTTGAAAATGCCGGTGCCCATGTAATCTATGGTATCCCAGGCTTCAAAGTCCATGCAAAAGCGACACTGATTACCCGTCGTGTTGACGACAAGCTCAAGCAGTATGCCCACCTTGCAACAGGTAACTACAACCCTCAAACGGCCAAGATCTATACCGACACCTCATACATGACCTGTAATGAGGAGATCACAAACGATCTGACCCGTTTTTTCCATTTTCTAACCGGTTTTAGTAAAAAAGGGAAGCTTAACAAACTCTATATGTCACCGACACAAATCAAACCCAAGATCCTCTCTATGATCCAAAATGAGGCAAAAAAAGGGAGTGAAGGCCACATCATCGCCAAGGTCAACTCACTTGTTGATGAAGATGTCATCCGTGGTCTCTACAAAGCATCTCAAGCAGGTGTCAAGATCGACCTTATCGTCCGTGGCATCTGCTGTCTTAAACCGGGAATTGAAGGTGTCAGTGAAAACATCCGTGTTATCTCAGTCATTGGTAAATACCTTGAACATGCCCGTGTCTTCTACTTCAAACACACCACACCGCAACTTTTCATCTCAAGTGCTGACTGGATGCCGCGTAATCTTGTTCGTCGTATTGAGCTTTTGAGCGGCATCGAAGACCAAGAGAGTGCCGAGAAACTTCTCAGCATGCTTCAACTTCAAGTCTCAGACAATGTGCTTGCTCACGAACTGCAAAGTGACGGCAGTTACCACAAGGTTAAAAATGAGAAGAGTAAGATCATAAACAACCAAAAGCTTTTTGAGAGCCATACAAACAAGGTCTACAAGTCACTGAAAAAAGAGACTCCTAATTATGTACAGAAGCTGGCAACGAGACTTTTGAAAGAGAGCTAGGCGCTAAAGGTCTACGGCGTCGATGCTCACACATCGACTCTGTTTCCGAAGCTAGAATAGCAAAGAAATTTGCTTTTTTTGACGCTTCTCAAATGTTGAATTATGAATGTAGGTATGCTCACTTCGTGAGCTTATTTTAAATAAATTCGTCATTCCTGCGAAAGTAGGCGACTGGAGGGAAGTGCTCTTGAGTGAATCTAACGGTTTATCGTCATAACTATACTAGACGTTCAAAGTCGTGGATTCCTGCCTTCGCAGGAATGACGGTGTTATATTAGTACTTAGACTAATGCAAAGGAAAACCATGATCTATAACTTCAAACAGTGGACACCTAAACTAGGCGTCAACACATGGATCGCACCTTCAGCCGATGTTGTCGGCAATGTCACTATGGGCAAAGAGTGTTCCATCTGGTTTGGCTGTGTCGTTCGCGGTGATGTGCACTACATCACTATCGGTGACCGTACCAATATTCAAGATTTGAGCATGATCCACGTCACCCACTACAAAAAAGAGGACATGTCCGATGGCAATCCTACTATCATCGGCTCTGATGTCACTATAGGCCACAGGGTGATGATGCACGGCTGTACTATTGAAGATGCCTGTCTTATCGGTATGAGTGCCACCATCCTAGATGGGGCTGTTATCGGTAGAGAATCTATCGTAGGTGCCGGATCTTTAGTGACTAAAAACAAGATCTTTCCCCCACGTTCACTCATCATGGGAAGTCCCGCAAAAGTTGTACGTGAACTCAATGACGATGAAGTCAAAGAGCTTTATGCTTCTGCTGCACGTTACGTCGAATTTAAAAAAGACTATACAGACATCTAATCCATGGATATCTTTTTACTTACGGACATCATTGGTATCATTGCCTTTAGTCTGAGCGGTTTTATAGTAGGTGTACGCAATAGACTAGACCTCTTAGGCATTGTTATTGCTGCGTCGCTTACCGCCTTGGGCGGTGGGATCTTACGTGATGTCCTTCTACATCGTACCCCCTTTGCCTTTAGTGAGTACTACCCCGCCACAACACTTGTTATCGTTGTTTTAATTGCCTTTGCATTTCAATCACTGCGTTCAGACAAGATCGAGCATAAATGGCTCTTTGTTGTCAGCGACACAGTAGGCTTAGTCGCATTTAGTATCACTGGTGCTCTTTTAGCAATCAGTGCTGAATAC
>JAUWLG010000150.1 GCA_030613795.1 Helicobacteraceae bacterium | reverse complement strand
AGTACTAACGCATCACTTGCAAGCATTCTTGCATCATCAATTGTCTTTGGGTTCAAAGTTGCAAAAGCAGAGGCAGGCATCTCTAAAGAGAAATCCTCGTTCATCAACGCACGACGAATATCGCCATCACTGATAAGGCCTTTAAACTTGTTATTGTCATCAACAAGGAGCACCGTACCGATGCGTCCTTCACTAATACTCACTATCGCCTCTTTAAGAGGAGTGCTTGCATTGATTATCGGGAGGGCTTTCTTTCGCATCACATCTTCGACTTTGACAAAGAGCTGGCGACCGAGTGACCCACCGGGATGGAATGAGGCAAAATCTTCTTTTTTAAAGTTACGTGCCTTCATCAGACAGATCGCTAAAGCATCACCGAGTGCCAGTGTCAGTGTGGTTGACGAGGTCGGTGCAATGTCAAGAGGACAGGCCTCTTTTTGCACATCGATCTTCATCACCAGGTCACTAAAACTTCCGAGTGTCGAAACACTGTTTTTTGTCATCCCGATAAGGGGGATATCAAAGCGTTTGACATGCGGCAAGATAGAGCTTAACTCTTCGCTCTCGCCACTGTAACTGATGGCTAAGACCACATCATCTTTTGAGATCATCCCCAAGTCACCATGCATCGCTTCGGTAGGGTGTAGGAAAAAACTTGGTGTCCCTGTTGAGGCAAATGTTGCCGCCAGCTTCGCACCGATAAGTCCCGATTTACCGACACCTGTGACGATCAATTTACCTTTGCAGGCTAGAATCATCTCAATGATCTTGTTTAGATCTTCCGAGATATTTTCAGCGGCATACGAGAGTGTATTTGCTTCGATCTGTAGTGTCTCTTTGACAATTGATGTATAATCGTTTTTCATAAAGCGTATTATATCCCGAATTACGCAATAGAATATCATAAATCTAGAATTCATCATTTGCACAAGGCTATTTGTAAAAAATCATCGCCTAACCTTTTGGTTAAGCTCCTATTTTTTACAAACACCCTTACACAAAGCATAAACACTATCTTTATAATCTCTATTGCATAATCCTGGATTTCTCAATTCACTCTCATTAGCCCAAATTTCTCTATTTTGCTATTTGGGATTAGTTATAATTAGATAAAGGAATAGTTATGCAAAATCTTTTTACCGAGGTTACCTCTCTCGATCAACGCTGTTACAACGACTTCGGTCTAAGCGAAGATATCTTGATGGAGCATGCCGCAGATGGGATGGCAGACTTCATCCATAATCAGTATGATGACCATGAAAGCATCTGCATCGTCTGCGGAGCCGGTAATAACGGTGCAGATGGAATCGCCCTTGCCCGCCTGTTGCATCGCGATTTTGATGTCTCACTCTACCTCTCATTTGGCGTAAGATCAACGATGACAAAACTGCAATACCAACGCGCAGAAGCTGTTGGTGTTAATATTGTTGATGAACTTCAAGAGTGTGACATACTCATCGATGCCCTTTTTGGCAGCGGGTTCAGCCGTAGTTTTGACGAGGAGACTAGAGAACTTTTAGAGGCGATGAACAATCTCAATGCTGACAAGATCGCTTGCGACATGCCCTCAGGACTCCGACTTGACGGCACTATGGAAGAGGAGAGTTTTGTCGCAGATGTGACCCTGACCATGGGCGCACTTAAACGCGGTATGTTCAGTGACGCCGCCAAAGAGATCGTAGGCAGCATCTATGTCATCGACTTGGGCGTAAGCAGAAAAGTCTATGAAAGAGCATCGAACTGGAAGCTTTTAGATGGAGAAGACCTGCACCTGCCGCATCGTTTTGAGAAAAACAGCCATAAAGGCAGCTATGGGCATTTGTGTGTGATCTGCGGCGAAAAGCCGGGGGCCTCAGTGATGACAGGTTCGGCTGCACTGCATTTTGGAGCAGGTCTTGTCACCCTCATCAGCAACAACCAAGAACAGATCCCTTACGAGTTGATGCAGTCACACCTGCTGCCGGGGACAACCAGTGCAATTGCCTTGGGAATGGGACTTGGTACAGAGTTTTCCAATGAAGAGCTGCTCACATTGTTGGACAATGAACACCCACTCCTGCTTGATGCCGACATCTTTGCCCATCCGCTTTTTATTGAGCTGCTCACACGTAAACACCTCGTTATAACACCGCATCCCAAAGAGTTCACTACCGTTTTAAACGTGTGCGGCCTTGCCGACATCGATGTTCAAGAGTTGCAAAACAACCGTTTTCACTATGTTGAGCTCTTTTGCAGAGCGTACCCTAATGTGACACTCCTGCTCAAAGGCGCAAACGTCATCATCGCACAGTGTGAGACCTTTTATATCAATCCTCATGGCACAAATGTATTGGCCAAAGGGGGAAGCGGTGATGTCTTGGCCGGCCTTATTGGTGCTCTGATGGCACAGGGGCACACAACTATCCACTCAGC
Source organism: Helicobacteraceae bacterium (assembly GCA_030613795.1). Classification (GTDB taxonomy): domain Bacteria; phylum Campylobacterota; class Campylobacteria; order Campylobacterales; family Sulfurimonadaceae; genus Sulfonitrofixus. The sequence continues at coordinate 2,167 of JAUWLG010000150.1, read as the reverse complement.
GATGCATGGTTCTTTAGCACATACAACTGCGGCTATGCAGATTGATAAAAACAGCTATGCACTTACATCCAATGATCTTATCGAGGCTATCACTACTTTATGAAAAACATCGTCATCCTTTTTAGCGGGGAAGGTTCCAACCTTCTCAACATCATAGAAACACTGCATCTCAAAGAGCTCCAAGTCGCTGCCGCTATTACCAACCGTCCAAATGCCGGCGGTATTGCCAAGGCTAAAGCGCATCAGGTCCCTGTTGAAATCATCGACCATACCAACTTTAACAGTAGAGAGAGTTTTGATGAGAAGCTCCTGCAAACCATAGAAAGTTATGCTCCCGACCTTGTTGTCATGGCAGGCTTTATGCGTATTTTGACACCTATTGTCACCGACAACATCAATGCCATCAATGTGCATCCCTCTCTGCTGCCTCTGTTTAAAGGCGGTAAGGCCATCGAAAAAAGCTTTCACAGTTCTGAACTAAAAGGCGGCATCAGTGTCCACTGGGTAAGCTCAGAACTTGACGGCGGTGAAGTGATCACTCAAGACTCTTTTGTTAAAGCAGAAGATGAAAGCCTCGAGAGTTTTACCCAAAAGATCCGTAACTTAGAGCACAAACTGCTCCCTGAGGCCATTATTCAAATTCTTAAAGAGCGATAAGTATCAGAGGAAGTAAGTCAGTTTACAGAGTGAGTATGTTATAAACGCAATAATTAAATTTTGGTGAGATTATACACCGACCAAATATCTTGGAGACAAAATGGATAACATTTTAAAAATTGGAAAATATGAACTTGGCAGTCGCCTAATTGTTGGAAGCGGCAAATACGCTGACTTCGAAACGACTAAAGCTGCAACACTGGCATCAGGTTCAGAACTGATCACGGTTGCGGTTCGTCGACTGAACATCACTGACCCAAGCAAAGAGAATCTTCGTGATACTTTTGCTGGCACTAACGTAAAGTTCCTGCCAAACTCTGCAGGCTGTGTAACGGCTGAAGAGGCGATCACGACTTTTCGTCTGACTCGTGAAGCGACAGGGATCGACCTTATTAAACTTGAGGTTATCGGTGATACACAAAAGACACTATACCCTGATGTGTTAGAGACCATCAAAGCGTGTGAGGTTCTTTCCAAAGAGGGCTTTACTATTATGGCGTACACATCAGATGACCCGATCATGGCAAAACGTCTTGAAGATGCGGGTGCTCACGCTATTATGCCACTGGCCGCCCCTATCGGTTCAGGACTTGGTGTTCAAAACCCTTACAATATTGTCTTTGTACGTGAAGCGGTTGATCTTCCTATCATTGTTGATGCCGGGATCGGTTGTGCCAGTGATGCAGCATACGCAATGGAATTAGGTGCAGAAGGTATCTTGACCAACACTGCTATTGCCCAAGCCAAAGACCCTATGCTCATGGCACAAGCGATGAAACATGCCGTACAAGCTGGCCGCATGAGCTACCTTGCAGGCCGTATCCCTAAACGTCCATACGCAACTGCTTCATCACCGATTGACGGGATGATACAGTTTTAGAACGCTGCGTTAACACTGGGTTCTCCTACGATTCGGCATTTAGTGCCTCACATGCACTGCATTGTTGATGCTTGTCGGCGGAGTGCCCACGTGCAGTTCTACCGCACTTCATTTGATACCACCCGCTTACAATAATTTTACTCAATCAAATAAATCACTTTAATTTCGTTCCTGATTAAAACAGATTTTTACACATTTAATCCAAGATAAGGGCACAACTCACTCATCCACACTATACACTTTCCTCTTTTCTTGAAAATTCACAAGCACTTTTAGAGTTAAAGCTTATTTCATATAAAATGATTCTATTACTGGTACAAATAAGGAACTGTTATGCGTATAGTCTCTCTGTTATTTGTTTTTATGTTGACTCTTTTTGCTTCTCCCGAGGCAGCCAAAGAGCTTGGTTATCACAGTGACTACAACAAAGCCTTGAGTATCGCTAAAAAAGAGAACAAGCCGTTGATGCTGGTTGTTGTGACCTCCTACTGTCCATGGTGCCGCAAGTTTGAGCGTAAAACGCTCGCTTCAAAAACAGTTGCACCTATGGTAAAGTCGATGTATATTCCGGTGATCGTCGATCGGAACAAAGATGCGGAGACGTTCCCGAAAAAGTTTCAGACGCCGCGT
>JAUWLG010000219.1 GCA_030613795.1 Helicobacteraceae bacterium | reverse complement strand
TTTCAGGAGAGACTTCGATGATAGCACGGCTCATAGACTCTGCAAAGATGTCACGTTCATCAGCTATGTCGTTGATAACAACATCACAGCCTAAACCGCTAGTCGCTGCCATCTTAGCAAGAGCGATCATCGCACCACCAGAGCTAAGATCTTTCGCACAAGAGAGAAGCCCTTTTTTGTTTGCTTCTATAACTAGGTCCCAAAGTGCCAACTCTTTTTTGTAGTCGATCACTGGGAGTGTACCTTCAACCGTTCCACACACCTCTTTCATGTAGAGAGAACCACCAAACTCAGATGCTGAACTACCGACTAGGTAAAGATCATTGCCCGCTTTTTGGAAGTTAGAGAAAAGAACATTGTCTTGGTCATCATTAACACCAACAGTCGCAATAGACGGTGTCGGGAAAACAGAGACACCGTTTGTCTCATTGTAAAGAGAGACATTACCGCCGATAACCGGTGTGTTAAGTTCAGCACATGCCTCTTTGATCCCTAAACAGCCTTCTGCAAACTGCCACATAACCTCTGGGTTTTCAGGGTTACCGTAGTTAAGACAGTCTGTGATCGCCAGTGGACGGGCACCTGACATCGCAACATTACGCCCTGCTTCGATAACTGCTGCTGCCGCACCGCCTTTAGGGTCTACATAACAGAAACGCACGTTACAGTCAGAACTCATCGCCAATGCTTTGCCGTTCTCTTTTACACGGATCACAGACGCGTCAAGCATACCGCCTTTTTTGATCGTGTTTGTCTGTACCATTGAGTCATACTGATCGTAGACCCAAGACTTGTCAACCACTTCCATAGAAGCGATCATTGTCTCAAACGCCTCTTGGTTAGATACCTTAGCAAAGTCATCGATCTTAGTATCTGCAATACCATCTAGGTATTTAGGACGTGATGTAGGACGATCTAAGATCGGTGCCTCTTCAGAAACCGGGTCGACCGGTACTTCAGCACACTTCTCACCGTTCCAGAACAGTTCCATGTTACCTGTGTTAGTCACTTCACCGATCACAGCCGCATCAAGGTCCCATTTTTCGAAGATATCGATAATAGCTTGCTCAGACCCTTTTTTAGCACAGATAAGCATCCGCTCTTGAGACTCAGAAAGCATAAAGTCGTATGGTGTCATGTTCTCTTCACGAGCAGGAACCTTGTCCAGGTGCATGATCATTCCAGAACCAGAACGCCCTGCCATCTCAAACGAAGACGAGGTAAGACCCGCCTCACCAATATCTTGGATACCGACTACATAGTCTGTTTGGAAAAGCTCCAGACACGCTTCAAGAAGAAGCTTCTCTGTAAACGGGTCACCCACTTGTACTGTCGGACGAAGTGATTTTGACTCTTCAGTGAATGAGTCAGAACTCATTACCGCGCCGCCAAGACCATCACGACCTGTTTTTGAGCCGACGTACATGACCGGGTTACCCATACCTTCTGCTTTACCGTAGAAGATCTCATCTGACTTAGCGATACCAAGGTTAAAGGCATTAACAAGGATGTTACCGTTGTAACACTCATCAAAACTGATCTCACCACCGATAGTCGGAACACCCATACAGTTACCGTAACCGCCGATCCCTTCAACAACACCACGAACCAAGAAACGCTGATGTTTACTTGTTTTGTCATCATTCATCACATTACCAAAACGCAGTGAGTTAAGACTTGCTACCGGACGTGCACCCATTGTAAAGACATCACGCATGATCCCGCCGACACCTGTCGCAGCACCTTGGTATGGTTCGATAAATGATGGGTGGTTGTGGCTCTCCATCTTGAAAACAGCTGCATAACCGTCACCAATGTCGATAACACCCGCATTTTCACCCGGACCTTGTATAACCCATGGTGCTTTTGTAGGAAAACCGTTTAGGTGCTTTTTAGACGACTTATACGAACAGTGCTCAGACCACATAGCCGAGAAAATACCGATCTCAACAAGGTTAGGCTCACGTCCTAAGATGTTTTTGATATTGGCATATTCAAGTTGTGAAAGTTTGTGTTGACTTAAGATGTCATCAATGTTTTCAAGTGGCTTACTCACTGTACGATCCTTGCGGGTATAAAAATTTTAGTTTTAAGTCGCGATTATACCAAAAAACATTTTCAACTCAGATTTTAATCGCTGTCAGGGAACTAAGTTCCCTATTTCCTAGCTAAAAGTTTCTATGAACATCTCTTACTTTTGCTAACGTTACCTTAACACTAGATAGATATAGGATTTATAGAGGTACCCTTAAGAAATTTCTGTCTACAATAATCAATATTATTTCGTCAATGGAGTTTCCTATCTTTTCTAAAACAGCACAATATGCATTTCGCATCGTAATCTTTATGTCAAGTGACACTGAAAGACTCTTTTCTGCAGCCTACATTCATGAAAAGATCGATATCCCTTACAAATATCTCACAATGTTGATGACAAAACTTGCCAAAGCTGATCTTTTAGAAGTAACACGCGGTCGTAATGGCGGTTTTTCGCTGAGTCGTGAAGTAGATGAGATCTATCTGATTGATGTTTTGAATGCGATTGATGAGAACAACTGTACCAATTGCGCTTTTTCTGAAAGTGAGTGTGATGAGTTAAATCCATGTTCGCTGCATGATGTCTACAAGATCCCTAAACAAGCTCTTGCCGATATGTTGACAACTACATCTCTGGCGAACATCGACCCAAAACTGATAGAACAGGACTCTAGTAAATCTAGTCTCGATACTTCTAACTAAGCCGGGCCTCTGCCTAGCTCTTAATTAAACTCTTTTAGTCACTTCAAGAAGATGGTATCCAAACTGTGTTTTGATTGGTCCGACAACCACACCTACATCAGAAGAGAAAACTGCTTTGTCAAACTCAGGCACCATCTGACCCGGGCCAAATTCACCTAAGTTTCCACCGTCACGGCTTGATGGACACTGCGAGTGAGCCTGTGCTACCGTCTCAAACTTTGCACCATTTTCGATCTCTTTTTTCAACTCTAAACATTTCTCTTCGCTATCTACGAGAATGTGTCTTGCTTCTGCTCTTGCCATTTAAACTTCCTTTTTTTATTGTTTTATACGACATAGGAGCAAAGCCCCTATATCTACGCTAACGCTGTGTTCTCCTAAGCGGAGTGCTCACGTGCAGTAAAACCGCACTAATTTTACTCTAACTTATCTTCAGCCGTTTTATACACATTGACATTATCTATTTTTGTATCCACTTCTTCAAAGTCTTAACTGTTAAAAGTTTCAGATTTGGTGTAGCTTGTGCAAAATGTTTGTCCGATAGCGCACTATTGTGCGTGGAGAGGCAAACTTTTGTGCAAGATGCGCCGAAGCTGGAACTTTTAAACTAGCTGAAGCCGAAGTCTTTTGTATCTTTGATCGTCTTTTTGAGTGCAAAAACGCCAATGTACTCCAGCTTCTCGACTTCATACTCTTTTTTCAAACTCGGCAGGTCAATGCTAAACTCATCACCGATCTGCTTGCCCATCATCTTCTTAGCTATAGGGGCGTGGATCGTGATGAGACCGTGTTCA
>JAUWLG010000182.1 GCA_030613795.1 Helicobacteraceae bacterium | reverse complement strand
AAGCAGTGTCGCATCTTGCTGGGGGAGTTGGATGACCCGTCTGAAATAGGCGAAGACCGTTTTGCCGTAGAAATGTGAAAAGAAGTAGAAGATGATGATCAACAGCGCATTTTTGAGAAAGCTTGCACTGTAACTTCCGATGGTGCCGGCCATGCTCAAGGTGTGCGTTGCAAGCTTGTTGATCTCGATCTCCTGTAGAGCATCGTCGATAAAGGGCTGTGCAAAAGCTAAATATGAGGGCAGGTGTCCGGCCCAGTCGCTGAGTTTTAAGTAGATATTCTCTAAGGTTGCGATGTCGATATTGCTCAGATGTAAGGTAAATGTGGCCAAAAAGTAGCCCAATGGGGCAAAAAAGAGAAGCGCAAGTGCAACGGTAGAGAGAGTTGATGCGATCAATACAGAACCGGTCTGCTGTTCTAAGCGACGTTGAACAGAGGCAGTCGAGATTGCCAACAGGGAGGCGATCATTAGGGAGAGCAAAAAAGGTTGATAAAGCAGGTACATCCAGTATAGCGAGAAGGCTAAGAGGGTAAGTATGATGTATTGTGGTTTCATAGGCTTATGTTTTTAATCCTCAAATAGACTGTTCTGTTCTTGAGGCGCTTTGAACTTTAATACCTCATAACTCTTCTGCGTTGCGATTCGCCCGCGTGCTGTTCTTTCAAGGTAGCCGTTGGCCAGAAGATATGGTTCTAAAACATCTTCAACAGTGCCTTCGTCCTCACTAAGTGCGGCGGCAATAGTACTAAGACCCATCGGACGCCCTTTGGCTTGTATGAGGTACTCTAAAAGACGAATATCCATCTCATCGAAACCGTAATTGTTGATACCCAGCTGCTCTAATGCAAAGTTTGTTCTCTTATGCAGGATTTTTGCTTCATTGGCAACATCTGCAAAGTCACGAACACGGCGCAGCAGTCTAAGGGCGATACGCGGTGTGCCTCGTGAACGCTTTGCTATCTCCAGTGCAGCCTCTTTGATGATCTCTCTGTCCAGTTTCTCTGAGGCTTGAGCCACGATCTTGGCCAGTTCATCTGCTGAGTAGAAGTTCATGCGAAAACTCATACCAAAACGGTCACGAAGCGGGTTAGAGAGCATCCCGGCACGTGTTGTCGCCCCTATAAGTGTAAAACGGGGCAGGTCGATCTTGACGGTCTGTGCAGCAGGGCCGCTGCCGATGATGATGTCAAGACGAAAATCTTCCATGGCCGAGTAGAGGATCTCTTCGACCGCTGGAGAGAGACGGTGGATCTCATCGATAAAGAGGATGTCCCCCTCATCAAGGTTAGTCATAATGGCGGCAAGGTCACCGCTCTTTTCGATCATCGGTGCTGCGGTAACTTTTATGCTTGCATTCATCTCATTAGCGATGATGAGTGCCAAAGTTGTTTTACCCAGGCCGGGAGGACCGTAAAAGAGAGTGTGATCAAGGGCTTCATCACGCATCTTGCTGGCTTCAATAAAGACACCCAGGTTTTTTTTGATCTGCTCTTGTCCGATGTACTCGTTCCATGCATCAGGGCGCAGGGTAGACTCACTGACCTCTTCAGCGTCAAATTGCTCGATCTCGACTATACGTTCCATTAAGACAGCTCTTTTTTAATAGGTGTGGATCTCATCAGGAAAACTGCGAGCCTCGACTTCATCTTTATAGTTTTGCACGGCCTCTTTGACAAGGTCGGCACCATTAAGATACTTTTTGACAAATTTAGGAGTAAACTCTTCGAAAAGTCCCAGCATGTCAGAGAAGACAAGCACTTGTCCGTCAACACCACTGCCTGCACCGATCCCGATGACAGGAACATTAACGCTCTGCGCGACCAGTGTCGCGACGTCAGCTTTTACCCCTTCGATGACGATACAAAATGCACCGGCTTTTTCAACGGCTTTGGCATCGGCGATAAGCTGTGTCGCTTCACTGTCATTTTTCCCCTTGATCTTATAACCGCCTTCGCCGCGAACCGATTGAGGCAGAAGACCGATGTGACCGCAAACGGCGATACCGTTGTCAACAAGATGTTTGATGGTAGACGCTTTCTCTTCGCCCCCTTCGATCTTAACAGCATCAGCAGGGGACTCTTGAAAGACTCTGGTGGCATTTTCCAGGGCAATGCCCGCTGTAGGGTAGGTACCAAAAGGCATGTCTGCGATGACAAAAGAGTTTTGTGCGCCATTACAGACCGCTTGGGTGTGGTAGATCATCTGCTCTAAGGTGGCACTAAGAGTGTCTTTTTTACCGCCAAAACTCATGTTGAGGCTGTCACCGACAAGGATAATGTCCGCGATAGGGTCAAAAAGTTTGGCAAAAAGAGCATCGTAGGCGGTGATCATTGTCAACGGACGGTCACCCTTGGCTTTTTGTATTTTTGTGATAGAGAGTTTTGTATTCATCATTTTCTCTTAATTATAGTATGTAAGTAACGTGATTTTATCCAAAAGTGGTACAATTTCGTTTAAATATGACAATTATACTTTATATCCCTCTTTTGGAGACAGTTTGAAACATCTTGTAGCGTACATAACAACAGGTTTTCCTGAAAAATCATTTACAGTAGATCTTGCCTTGGCATTAGGTGAAAATGGGGTTGACTCACTTGAACTGGGTGTCCCTTTTTCTGACCCGGTAGCCGATGGCCCCATAATCGAAAAGGCAAACTTTCTAGCCTTGAAAAAAGGACTGCGTTTCAGCGACGTTTTGGAGCTTTCCGAGCAGATCGCACCCAAAGTCGACACATTGTGGATGGGCTATTTTAACCCGTTTTACCAATACGGCATCGATGCACTGCTTAAAAAAGCCAAGGAGATCGGTATTAGCGGAATGATCATTCCAGACCTGCCTCACGAAGAGGCCGTGGCGTATAAAGCACAGTTTGACGCCAATGCCATCAGCAACATCAGTTTTGTCGCGCCGACAGATGATGATGCACGTATCAAAAAGGTCGTCTCTGATGCGAAAAAATTTATCTACCTTGTAGCTTATGCAGGTATTACAGGTAGTGGCCAAAGCGAAGACCTGCAGCCTATCATCACCTCTATAAAGTCACACACTGAGACACCGGTCTATGTCGGTTTCGGTGTTAATGAAAAGACCGCTAAAGAGAAAGTTACGGGTGCAGACGGTGTTATTGTGGGTTCGGCTTTTGTCAATGTACTCTTGCAAGAAGACCTGTCACTGTCGCAGAAGATCGATCGCTGTTGTGCTATTGCCTCCGAGATCAAACAGAAGATCAACGAATAAACAGCTTTTCATAGCGTTATCGGTAAAATAGATAGCTAGTACAATACCCTTTAATAAAGGTAGTTAATGCATTATTGGTTGGCTTTTTTACTCTCCGTTGCAATACCTTCCTTTGCGAGCAATACCCTCTATGAAGATCTTAAGACAGACGTTGATCCAAAAGTATTAACGCCCTCTTTTGAACTGAACACTGATCACAGTCTAAAACCTATTGACGATATGCTCTCTCAAAACCTGCACCAATATTGGATAAGTGAGTCTTTACAACAGCAGTTTCAAGTATTAAACGGCAAAGATGGCGAAGATTATATTCCCGAATATGTCAATGTCAATGAAAATCTTCCATACCGCTACAGAAAACTTATTGAAGATACGATCTATCTTCAGGTTTTTATGATTACAGCCGTTGCTGCTTTAAGTGTTATGCCGGAAAGTTTTACCGGCTGGAAGTCAGAAGATCTGGAAGGTAAGTCTTTAGAGAAACGTTGGGGAGATTATTCATCGACTAAACCGGTTTGGGATGAAGATGACTGGGCTGTCAATTATATCGGTCACTCGGTGTCGGGTGCGATCTACTATACGATGGCACGCGGTGATGGGATGTCGATCTTTGAGTCGGCTGCTTATACAACGCTGATGTCAACGTTTTTTTGGGAGTATGGGTATGAAGCTTTTGCTGAGATCCCTTCGATCCAGGATCTGATCGTCACCCCTGTGTTTGGCTCTATTTTAGGAGAAGGGATGTATATCCTTGAAGGTAAACTGGACCGAAATGGCGGTTTGGTCTGGGGTTCCAGGGCCTTGGG
>JAUWLG010000071.1 GCA_030613795.1 Helicobacteraceae bacterium | reverse complement strand
CTGCAAACTTTTTACAGGACGTACCCACCAGATCCGTGTCCACCTCGAGACATTCTCTCGTCATATCCTGGGGGACCATCTTTACGGGATCAAAAATGACAAACTTGAGCAGATCTTGCTCCATGCTTACGTCCTCTACTTTATCCATCCGACAACAAAAAAGCTTTGCCAATTCTCAGCACCACTGAGTCAGGCAATGCAAGAGTACTTAGAAAAATATTTTGAACAGGAGATCATCAATGAACAATTACCTCATAAAAATTTTGAGCGCCACTTCGATATTAGTGCTTCTTAGCGCTTGTACAGGGGCTCCTCCAAAACCGGCGCAAGTTGACAAATCACTGCCAAAAATATCAATAAACGGGTACTTAAGCGATATGACTGCCGCTGCATTTGAGTGGAAACCTATCACTGATGCTCGTGTTAAAGGGGTCATTGTCTACCGTAATGATCCATCATCTAAAACGCCAAACAAACTGCTCCAGATCGACACGGTCAAAAATGCCAAAGTCACCCACTACCTTGATGATAAACTAAAGCCTGAGACACTATACCAGTACCGTTTCGCCACCTATAATGCAAAAGGCAACACCTCTCTTGCGACCAAAAAGGTGAGCGTAAAGACAAAGCCCCTTTTAGGCTCTGTCAGCTTTTTCAGCACCTCAGGATCTCTAGTACGTGCCGCAAAACTGGTTTGGCGTCCGCACACTGACAGCAGTATTGTCGCGTACCGTTTGGAGCGTCGTCAAAATGGCGCTGATAAATGGCGTAATATCGCAACGATCAAAGGTCGTCTAAATGCTGAGTACATCGACACAGACCTAAAAGACAATACCCGTTATGAGTATCGCCTTAAATCAGTGACCTATAATGACATCATCTCAAAACCAAGTCAAAGTGTCGCTGTTGTCACCAAAGCACCACCTCCACCTGTTAATGCCATCAACGCATCTCAAGGCAAAGCGGGTGTGATCAAGGTTAGTTGGAAAGATGACAACAAAGCCAATATCGTCTATTACCAGGTCTATCGTGCCACAAGTGAGACTGGGCGGTACAAACTTGTCGCAGACAGACTTAAGACAATGCGATATAACGATAAGGTCTCTAAGCCTTCTCAACAGTACTTTTATAAAGTCATAGGTGTTAACAAAGACAACCTTGGCGGTGAACTAAGGGCTGTGAAACCAGCTGTTGGAACAACTATCGATGCACCAAGAGGGCCAAAAAACCTCGTAGCAATGGTTGAGAATGCCACGGTACAACTGACATGGAAATCAACAGACAAACGCGCCGTCTCATACATCGTGACCAAAGAGATCTCAAAAGGGTTTATGTCCAGTGAGACTAAAGTCTTTAAAAACATCAAAAAGACCTTGATGATAGACAGTTCACTAAAACATGGTGAAGAGTACACCTTCACTGTTGTCAGTGTCGATAAAAATGGTATAAAGTCAGCGCCATCCAATAGTGTTAATGTCAAACTAGAGGACAAAAAATAGCCCATGCCGCATATCCATATCAAATCTTTTAATCCCGTTGCCCTGCCGGCAAAAAAAGATAACGTTGATTTTCTCTTTATGGCAAGCAACGTTGCCCACAAAGATGAGCACCTTGTTGCTACAAGTATCGACGATAAAGAGTTTTTTCTTCTTATTAAAGATACCGCTGAGAACGTACTGTTAAAAAGTGAGAAGATCTCCCGTCCCTCACCGACCTACCTTGTCAAACAAGCGCTTAACAAGTATGCCGCACTGACAAACAGTGAGATACTCGCCTCAAATGTTAATGACAGCTCTAAAAACGTGCACCTGCAAAAAGATGACTCTTTATGGACGATCCACGATTTTGTCAAGGGATTTCCGGAAGCTGATGATGTCCGCATTGAGGTTGGATTTGGTTCCGGCCGTCACCTTTTGCATCAGGCAAAAGAGAACCCTGAGATCCTTTTTATCGGTATTGAGATCCATAAACCCTCAGTTGAGCAAGCGCTTAAACAGATCAATATCTTAGGGCTTAAAAACCTTATCTTGCTTGATTATGATGCAAGACTGTTTTTAGAACTGGTCCCCTCGAACATCGTCAGCCGTGTCTATGTCCATTTCCCTGTGCCTTGGGACAAAAAACCGCATCGACGTGTCATATCGCCCGCCTTTATTAATGAATCAACACGTGTTCTAGCACCTCAGGGGCGTCTTGAACTGCGAACAGACAGCGAAAACTACTTCACGTATTCATGGGAGACCTTTATCTCGTTAAACAAAGCCAAACTAGAGGTCAACAAAAACCAAGAGATCGCTATCAGTTCCAAATATGAAGATCGCTGGAAAAAGATGGAAAAAAACATCTATGATATTACGCTTATCAATGAAGAGGTCTCTCCTGAGCTAAACCTCGAAGGCAGTTTTCTCTTTAAAAACGGTTTGGATGAAGAGCGTCTAAACAAGCTCAATACAACAACCCAAAAAGTAGAGGGTGGCTTTATACATTTTGAGCGACTTTATAAAACCGATGATGAAAGAATGATGTTCAGAGTTTCCATGGGAAGTTTTGAGAGACCGGAACATCTCTACGTCATTATCGGCAAAGAGAAAAGTTACTACTTTCCAACCCAACCGGTTCCTTCACAGGTCAACTTTGCCGTTCATAAACATTTAGACAAGTTGCTTCATGGATAAGGTCATATTAGCTCAGGACCTCTCTCTAGCCTACAATACCGAGGAGACGATTATCTCGAGAGCAAACTTCTCTGTTGGCTCTGGTGACTTTGTCTTTATCACCGGTGCCAGCGGTAGCGGTAAGTCTACCCTACTTCGATCTTTTTACGGTGCACTTAAACCGGAAAATGGTTCTCTCATCGTAGGTGGAGTCGAGGTCAATAAGATATCGAGTTCCAAACTCAACTTCTTACGTCGCCATATCGGGATCGTCTTTCAAGACTACAAACTGGTTAAAGAGTGGACCATAGGAAAAAACGTGGCCCTTCCGCTTATTATTAACGGCTATGCCAAAGATATCTGTGATATCCAAGTCGATAAACTGCTTAATCACGTCAAACTATCCCATAAAGTCGACAAGTATCCGCAAGAGCTAAGCGGCGGCGAACAGCAACGTGTTGCGATGGCAAGAGCATTAGCACATAATCCGATCCTCATATTAGCCGATGAACCTACCGGTAACCTCGACGATTATTCATCACGACTGATATGGAATCTTTTAGAAGGTGCCAATACCCAGCTTAAAGCTACGGTTGTCATCGTCACCCACCATATACCGGAAGATTTAGCCGTTGATTACAAACATTTTAATATAGAGGGAGGAGATGTTTATGAAGTCAGTTAAAAACCACCTCTCCCTTATCGTCGCCCTTTTTACCATCGTCTTCACAATGCAGATCTATATCATCGTCGATCGTACAGTTATAGCATATGAGAGTGACCTGAATGAGAACTACAGCATTGTGGTTGTCACTAAAAAGAAGGTCGGGACAGACTCCCTTGTCGCTATGAGTCCTAAGATCAAAAGTGCCGAAGAGATCTCAACCAAAGAGGTGATCAGTCAACTTCAGTCACAGATGAAGCAGCGCCACATTGACCTCTTAAAGCTTTCACTTCCACACTTCTATTCGCTCCATCTCAACCACTATCCGGCACCTTCTGAGATAAAAGAGCTACGTAAAAAGTTGGAGAGACACAGTGACATCACACGAATCGAAGATTTCGCTCAAAGTCATGACACCCTTTATAAACTGTTACTGCTTTTTAAGTCGGTCATCGTCATCTTTGCTATCGCGGTATTTGCGGTCACCTCACTGCTTGTACTTAAAGAGATGCGTATCTGGCAGTTCCAACATAATGAACGTATGAGTATTATGGCGATGTTCGGTGCACCGGTATGGATGCGTTCAGCCGTGCTCTTTAGACTCTCAATTGTCGATGCAATCATCGCTTCTGTCTTGGCTATAGGAACCTTTACCTACGCAGACTTTTTAAAAGTCGGCAGTGAGCAGCTGCAGTCTATAGGTATCGATATACTTCTGTTCGACCCAGTCAATGACAGTCTTTTGATCGTTGGCATCGCATTGAGTCTCTCTATCATACTTGCTACTCTAATTGTCATCGGTCATAAAGAAGAGGTCTGATGCGCGTACTTTTACTCTCTCTTCTTCTTATTGTCTCTACATTAGCGGCGAAACAAGATGTTACTAAGCAGATAAAAAAGACCAACAAAGAGATCAAAAGCTTTGATAAAAAGTACTCCAGTCTGCATAAGAAAATGTCCAAGACAGCCAAGGCGATCAAAAAGTCTGAAAAAGATCTGGCAAGACAAGAGAAAGACATTACTCAGCTTAGTAAAAAGTTAGAACTTTCACAAGAGAAGTATGAAGCCAACCGTAAAGAGCTGCTTGAACTTAAAGACAAACAGCTGCTGCTTCAAGGCAAACAGGGGCTAATCGAAAAAGAGCTTATCCAGTCAATTGCGCGTAATATCTCGATAAACACTCTTGAAAAAGACAAACATGCTGTCACCACTGAATCCATTATCACCGAAGAGATATTAAACGAACTGAATCTCCAGACACAGCGTAAAATTGAGAGATTAGAGCAAGAGCACAATACAAATGCCAAGACAATAAAAAGTTATCAAACACGTACAGACAAGCTCCAAGCAGACATCAACAGTATCGACAAACAGAAAGTCAAGCTGCTAGATGTGACCAAAAAGAACAAAAGTTCAATTACTAAAATGCAAAAAGATAAAAAGAAGTATAAAAGATCTATCGATAAATTGTTAGCACAAAAAAGAGCCCTCAGCAGTACCCTTGCACGACTCAACATCATTAAGTCTGAAGAGACAAAAAAAGCAAAACAAGTAAAAACCAGCAGAACGAAAAAAAGTGCCACTGCCAAAGTGACCAAAAAAGGGTCAAGCTACCAGAGTGTCAAATCTAAAAAGTACCGCGGAAAAAAGACGATAGCACCACTTTCTGGATATAGACTTGTTAAGAAATTCGGCCCCTACACCGATCCTATTTACAAGATCAAGATCTATAATGAGTCGGTTTCACTGCAGCCAAATCAACGCAATGCCAAGGTCAAAACGGTACTAAACGGCAAGGTCATTCTGGCCAAAAAGACACAACTTCTTGATAACGTCGTCATCATCAAACACTCGAATGGACTGCATACGATCTATGCCCACCTAGACCAGATCGCACCTACTATTAAAAAGGGCAAAAAGGTGAAAAGAGGCTCTACCATCGGACGTGTAGATCATGAACTTATCTTTGAAGTAACCCAAGACAGCTATCATATTAATCCGATGTCTCTTATCAAATAGACACTCTAAACAGAGAGACCTCTTTATATAATGTCAATCTCCTCATTTATAATGAGGGGTTCTTAAACAAGACCTTGTTTTAAAACAACTTCTATAAAAAACAAATCCTATACAATCATGGTTTATTATCTCGGGGGAAGCCATTTAAAGTGATAATAACTTTTTTGGTTGAAGAGTACAATTAATCTAAAGGACTGATTATGAAAAAAGTCATAATGTTATTGTTAATGCTGGTAGTAACTGCTTCTGCAGTTTCCGACGCGAAAAAAGTACGGTATCTTGATACTGTTAAAGACCTTATTGTTGCAACCCAAAAGACACGGGGTGGAACATATAACTTTCTAAATGGAAGTGAGTTTGCACAGTTTGGTGTATTTGAGCAACGTTCAAAGATCAAAAGTTCATTTAAGTCCCTTAACCGACAGTTTAACGTGGTTGGTCCAAAGATAGATGGCCAGTTTGATAAGCTGTATAAGCAGATGAAAAGCCTTAACAAACTGGCATTTCAGCTTGATCCTTTAACATCCTTCAAGGCGTACAGTTCACTTGTCAATAAGATGATCTCGTTAGGTGGAAAAGTTCAAATAGAACTTTACGGAGATGGTAGTAAGTTTGAAAAAAGTGCAAGTGACGTAATGATGAACCAGATCATGAGGTTGACTGAAGGACTTGGTAAACTGCGCGGTCTGGGTTCTGGTATTGCAGCACGTGGTGAATGTGAAGATGAAGAAGTCGAGTATATGGAAGGGTATGTCGAAGAGGTGAATAAGAACATGAATAATGTCATTAAATCTATGGTCGCTCTAAACAAATCATATGGTGACAAATATCCTGCAGGTTTGACTAAGAAACTCACAACATATAAAAAAGATGTTCTTGCCTATATCAAGCTGGCAGAAACAAAGTTAATTGAAAAAGACAATATACAAGTAGATTCAAATAAGTATTTTAAACAAGGTACAGATCTAATCGGTGGTGCCATCAAGTTTTACAAGATGAACTCAAAAGCACTTAAAGACTAATCAGCAAAATAGCAAGTAAACAGAAGGATAGAGTATGCGATTTTTTTTAATTATAACAATGCTGATGAGCGTTACCCTTTTTGCAGAAATTCAGAAAAAGAGTTATTCCAGCGGAGAGTTAAAGTCCGAGATTAACTATACTGCAGGTAAGCGGGAAGGTCTCTCAAAAGGTTATCACAAAAACGGGAAGACAAAGTACGAGGCGTATTACAAAAATAATAAACGTGAAGGTCTATCAAAGTCCTATTACAAAACCGGGACATTGAAAGCCGAAGAAAATTATAAAAACGGTTCTTTAAACGGCTTGTCAAAAAAATACTATAAAAGCGGTAAACTCAAATCAGACTTTACCTTCCAAGACGATCTGCCGGTCAGCGGTGCCAAAT
>JAUWLG010000172.1 GCA_030613795.1 Helicobacteraceae bacterium | reverse complement strand
TGCTTTTTTTGGAATAGAGTTACGGCGTTCACCGCCATTGACCTCAACGATGAAACTCTCAGTGTTACACAGTTTTTTAAAAAGCAGTGAGATAGCATTGGGGATCTCTTTATCAATATCAACACCTGAGTGTCCGCCTGCAAGACCGCTTACGTGGTATTCATACAGATGCAGATTCTTTTTTTGACGTGTCAATTTTTTAGTGGCAATAATATCAACACCCCCGGCACAACCGATGGTGACAACACCCTCTTCTTCAGAGTCCAGGTTCAATAAAAACGGTGCTGAAAGGTCTAAGTCCAGACCCCGCGCACCGATCAACCCAACCTCTTCCTCTGCCGTAAAAAGACAATCAACCTCTGCACCGTCTTCCATCAACGAGAGCATCATCGCCATCCCCATTCCGTTATCAGCACCCAGCGTCGAGTCATTGGCTGAGAGCCACCCTTCGTTCTCTTGTAAGTCCAGAGGAAATTCAGCCCCGATACAGACCATATCATAGTGTGCTTGCAGAGTGACCTTTGAGCCCTCTTTTTTAGCCAGGATATTACCCACCGCATCTATAGTAACCTTGTACCCATAGGCAGAGCATGTTGTAACAAGATACTCTTTCATCGCTTCTGCTTCATATGAGCAGTGAGGGATCGCACAAAGTTTTTTAAAGTGTTTGACAACTGTAGATTCTGACATCTCTATACTACTTTATTGCAATGAAGGTCGCAAAATTTGCCCAGCGAAAAATACACTCACAGTGAGAGAAACCACACCGCTCTGCCATCTCAATATTTTCTAACTCTGTGTAAGGGATCAAAACATTTTCTAAGGCTTCACGCTTTTGCGCTATTTCGTATTGACTGTATCCTTGTTCCTGTTTAAAGTCATAATAACAGTCAATCAGCTCTTTGTTGAGTTTAGAGTTAGGGCTAACTACCTTCTCACTAAAGATGAAAGCACCACCTTCATTCATAACACTGCTAATCTTTTTAATCAACTCTTCACGAACCAACGGACGAATAAACTGCAGTGTATAGTTACTGATAATCACATCACAAGCTTGGTAGTCATATGTCATAATGTCTGCTTCTTTCACCTCAACTTTTGAGTTAAAAGCAACAATCTTTTTCTGTGCTTGTTCTAACATTGAGGGTGCATTATCTAAACCGACCAGTCTGGCATTAACCTCTAACGAACGTTCAACATCTAAAAGTGTTGAAGCCGTAGAACAACCTAAGTCGTAGACCAGACCGCCTTCAGAAAGATAGTTCTTTGCAAATCGCTGTGTCAGTTTCATAGCTTCCGCATAAAAAGGGACAGAGCGTTGCAGCATATCATCAAAGACCGCCGCTATCTCCGCATCAAACTCAAACTGTTTCTCTATTGGCTTGTTAAATACTTCATCTTTTTTCATAGAGACATTTTAGCGAATAAGTTACAATATCACTATGAATTCGACTTTAGAATATTATGCAGACAATGCCCAAGACTTTTTTGACAACACCTACAATAAAGAGATGACAGAGATCTATCAAAAGGTCTTGCCTTTGATTCCTCTTCATGGCTCTATTTTGGACGCTGGTTGCGGCAGTGGTCGGGATAGTTACTACTTTTTATCTAATGGATACAAGGTCAATGCCTTTGACGCATCAAAAGAGATGGCAGCACTTGCAACATCTTACATCAAGCAAGAGGTAAGGTGTCTCACTTTTGATGAGATAAAAGATATCGAGGTCTATGATGGTATCTGGGCAGCAGCCTCACTTTTGCATCTTCCTTACTCTAAGCTATCAGCCACATTTACACAACTCACAAAAGCACTAAAAGATAATGGTGTCTTTTATGCCTCTTTTAAATATGGAGAGCAGGAATACAATAAAGCGGGACGTCACTTCACGCCGCTTAATGAAGAGAAGGCACAACTACTTTTTGAGCAACTAAACACACTTCAATTGATCGACGTATGGCTAAGTGATGACGTACGTCAAGAACGAAAAGGCGAAAAATGGTTAAACTTATTAGCAAAAAAGGTAGTAAATGACAACAGTTGAAATTGCGATGATGGTTGCATTTGTTACAGCCTTAGGTTTTAGTGGATGGAAGCTATATGCCTTTATGCCTAACAAGCCGCTAGAAGATGATGATACGACAGCAGTCTCTATCGATGAGTTAAAGAAGATAATGTATGAAGTGATCCATGAAGGTGAGTTGGAAGAGGAGAATATCTTTACCAAGATGAAAGAGCATCCCAAATTCGATCATGAACACTTCTGGCGCTTTAATCTCAACCGCTTGAAACAGCTTTTAAACAGCCATTATGTAGAGAACCCTCACCATCAGAATATTGAGCACATTCATCAGCACCTTAAGAGCACCTCTAAAAATCAAAGTGCATCAAAATAGTTCATCTCTAATGAGCGCAAGATCCTAATATTATTGGTCGTACCCGGAACACCCACCGGGTCTCCTGCAGTCAGCACGTAACAGCCCTCTCTTTCAAGAATACCCTCTTTTAGTCCTTTTTTAATTACTTCACTCATCATCTTTTCTAACGAACTTTTGTTAACGAGGAATGCAGGTGCAACACCCCAGACAATGGTTAAAGAACGTGCAACACGTTCATCGTGCATAATTGCCAGAATTGGCTTTTTTGGACGATAACGTGCCAGTTTTTTAGCTGATTGTCCGGAGGTAGTCAAGGCTAAAAGGGCATTGGCGTTAAGATTATCAACAAGCATAACAGCAGACTCATCGATCACATCCATCTCATCATGCATCGTAAAGCCTGAAAATTTATCATAATGGTATATCTTTTCTGTTTCACGAATTGTATTGACCATCGTCTCAACTGCTAGGACCGGATTATGCCCGATGGCACTCTCTTCTGAGAGCATCACTACATCCGTACCATCCAAGACAGCATTGGCGATATCTGAGATCTCTGCACGGGTTGCCGTCTCATTCTCTGTCATTGAAAGCAGCATCTGTGTTGCGGTGATAACAGGCTTGCTCACCTCATTGGCCTTTTGGATCACATGTTTTTGAATAGCGGGGACTTCATAATACGGCACTTCGATACCCAGGTCACCACGTGCGACCATAATACCGTCACTTGCAGCCAGGATCTCGTCGATATTCTCCACCGCATCAAACTTCTCGATCTTTGCAAATAGCTGTTGATGCCCGCCATGTTCTTGAATGATCGCTCTAGCATTATGCATATCTTGCGCGTTTTGTACAAAAGAGATCGCCATAAAATCAACGTCATGTTCAATCCCCCAAAGCATATCTTCGCGGTCTTTTGGTGTTAATATATCAATACCGATACGTGTATTTGGAAAGTTGACACCCTTATTTGAAGAGAGATTGCCGCTGTTTTGCACGACAGCGATGACTTTTTCGCCCACACTCTCGACTCTTGCACGGATATTACCATCATAAAGATAGATAAACTCATCCACTTTTATCTTAGGCAGGATATCTTTCTGGTTAATAGTGAGTTTATAATGACTGTCACTGACCTTAACACCAACGATATCATCTTGAACAAATTCCAAAATATCACCATTTTTGAGTAAAAAGTCCTCTTCTAACTTACCGACACGCACCTTTGGGCCACTGATGTCTTGCAAGACACCGACAATAAGTCCCGTATTTGCCATGGCTTGACGGATAAGCGTGAGAACAGCAGAGTGGTATTCATGTGTTCCATGCGAGAAGTTCATACGAAAGACATTGACCCCGGCTTTGATCAAGGCTTCTAACTGCTCTAGTGAATCTGATGCCGGTCCGACTGTTGCTAAGATCTTTGTTCTTTTTTTCATAGCTTGTCCTTTTGTAATTGAGACCTCTGAACAAACCTGACATTCTCAGAGGATTTTACAGAAGTGAGATTGTGCAAAACTTTTCTTGAGTCATAGCTATAGCTACGAGGATAGAAAATTATGTGCAAGATCGCTTCTGTAAAGCCCTCCCGAAGGGCAAAAAGAGAAACATACTATTACGGCGTTGAAAGTATTTGAAGCTACCAGTAGCTCCTGCGTACTTTCGCCTTATACTAGCATATTTCTCTTTTTGCTGAGAACGTCAGGTTTGTTCAGAGGTCTCAATTGGTATGATTTTAGCACTTTAAAGCAACCATATGGTTACAATGAGATATGCATAATTTAAAATATGCTAAAATCGACAAACGTATATTTACGATCAATTTTTGTG
>JAUWLG010000222.1 GCA_030613795.1 Helicobacteraceae bacterium | reverse complement strand
TTATTTATAGTATTCCTTCTCGAAAAAGTTTTATTCCCTAAGTAGATTATCTTTAAAATCACTTTTATATCCTAGCATTATATTAATATTATAAAGTTAAACTAGTGAAAAAATAGTAGAGAAAAGGATTAGGATTCATCATTGCTACAGCTATACTGAATTCCTCTCTGAATGTGCAACATTAACAGAGCGTATCAACTGGGAATTTGATGCCATTGTCGCCATTCCGAGAGGGGGACTGACCCTGACGCATCTATTGGGAGAGTATTATACTATTAACGCGAAGTTTATACGATCAATACCATTAGTTACGACCTCTTTACCGCCCTTTTTCAGCTTTAGTGATCTCATCCAGACTAATACCACATTTAGTGCTCTTGCACTTTGTCTATATGTTATTGATAAACAAACATCAATCTGTTTTTTATCAAACAGAGTATTGATGCTTATGGTAAAAAATAAGGTATTCAATCTTCACTTTTGTGCACACTATAACTAACCAAAGAGATTGAAAGATAAAAAGAGGCGGAGCATGGGCAGACGACCACGATTGGATTTGGCAGGGCATACCCTCAAAAGGCACCTCGTCACCATGTGGTAAACCGTGGAGTAGCTCGCTTAAACATCTTTACGTCAAATGTGGACAAAGATAAGTATTTGCAGATACTTTATAAAGCCTGCAATATAAGGTTATTGTTCATGACTACTGCTTTATAGACAACCATTACCGCCTGCTGTTTGGGCAAAGCATGAGAACCTTTCCTTGTAGATAATCTTAGAGTATCTACACACAAAAAATATGTGTTATTGATAAATATATAATTTTGCAATATTATTAGTACTTTTTCCATCATACTATATGTAGATTTATTACTGTAAATGATGTTGACGCTGCTTTTTCACCTGAGAGCGCATTTTTTCTTTCTTCTCAAAAGTTCATAAAGATTTATCAATTATACAATCGATGCGCTATACTAATGAAGTACCTGCTTACAAAAGGATCGATGATGAAAATTGGTGAACTCTGCATTCGTGACACGTTTATTATCCAAAAAGATGACAATATTGTTGAGGCTGCTAAACTGATGCGTGTTTTTAATGTTGGCGACCTGATCGTCGTAACTACGCATAAAGAGGGCAATACACCCATCGGTATCGTGACCGATCGCGATATTGTTATGGGAGTAGTGGCTGACAATGCTGACCCTCAGAGCGTCAAGGTTGCCGAGATCATGAGCAAAGAGCTGGTGACCGGCAATGAAGAGGACGGCATCTACGAGAGTATCGAGCGCATGCGCACGCATGGCATCAGACGCTTACCGGTCATTAATGAAGAGGGCTACCTTGCCGGCATCCTCACCGTCGATGATATGTTGGAATTTTTAGGCGAAGAGGTCAGTTCGTTAATCGGGCTCTTTTACAAAGAACAGCGATCTTAGACCGACAGGATTTGGTGAAGACGACAAGTATTAAAACAGAGTGCAATAATTCACTAAATGGATTATGTAAAAAACTGCCATATACTTGATCTGTTCTCTAATTTATAAAGGCACCTTCATATGTTTAGACACAAGATAACACTTTTCAAGCTGTTTGGTTTTAGCGTATCCATCGATGCGAGCTGGGTGATCATCCTCTTTTTGGTGGTGTGGTTGCTGGCCAAAGAACTTTTCCCTAATTATTTCCCGGAGCTTACCAATCTGACCTATTGGCTGATGGGTCTGGCAGGAGCTATCGGGCTCTTTGTCTCCATCATCATTCATGAGTTTTCCCACTCTCTGGTCGCCCGTAAATATGGCCTTGAGATCCGCGGCATCACACTCTTTATCTTCGGCGGCGTGGCTGAGATGAAGGGGGAGCCGTCAAGTCCTAAAGCCGAATTTTTCATGGCCATCGCAGGCCCTATAGCCAGTCTCCTGCTTTCAATCCTCTTCGGCATTCTCTACCAGATCGGCGATATACTCGAATGGCCGGTGCCCGCAATGGGCATCTTAGGCTATCTCAGCGGTATCAATATGCTGCTTGTTCTGTTTAACATGGTACCGGCGTTTCCCACTGATGGGGGACGGATACTCCGTTCGGTTCTATGGTGGATAAAAGGCGATATCTACTGGGCGACTCGGCTCGCTTCACGTATCAGCCTTATGTTTGCCATGGCCATTATGTTCATAGGGTTTATAAATCTGCTTGGAGGCAATTTCATCGGGGGTCTGTGGTGGATCCTGATCGGATATTTTATCTTTAATGCTGCCGGTGCTTCGTACCAGCATCTGCTGATGGAGCGTTCATTCGGAGAAAAAACGGTACGCTATTTCATGAATCCAAATCCTGTTACTGTTCCCTCATACATAACGCTGCAGGAATTTGTCGACAAGTATGTCTATCACTACCACTACAAGATGTTTCCTGTCGTGGATGGCAGCAGAGTTGTGGGGGTCATCACGACCCAAGCTGTCAAAACAGTTCCACATGAAGAGTGGCATCATCTGCAGGTCGGCGGATTGATGCAGCCGCAGAGTCCGGACAATTCGGTTGCTCCAGACACTCCTGTCAAAGAGGCCCTAAGCAAAATGAGCATAAGCGGGCTCAGCCGGTTGCTGGTGCTCGAGCACGGAAAGATGGTTGGGATCGTTACGCTCAAAGACCTGCTCGAGTTTTTGGCGTTAAAGATGGAGTTGGAGGCGTAGGGTATGTTGCGAAAACAGAGCCTTAGCGTAAAAGTGAGTATCCTCTTCGGCATAACACTTTTGGCAGTTCTTGGCATCGCCACCGTACCTGCAATTGCACAGGAGCAAAGTTACCATCACTTTGCCGATCAGCGAACAGTTCTCGGTATCCCCAATTTTTGGAATGTAGTCTCAAACATTCCCTTTCTCATTGTCGGTGCAATGGGTATAAATGGAGTGATCCGAAAAAACCGGCTTACGCTGCTTCCTGAAATATTGCCTGTTTATCTGGCATTTTTTCTCGGTATCTTTCTAATTGGTATCGGTTCAGGGTATTATCATCTATGGCCGTCAAATGAGACACTGGTTTTTGACAGGTTGGCAATGGCGGTAGCTTTTATGGCATTTTTCACCATAATCATCTCAGAATTCATCTCCGAGAAAGCCGGGAAACGGCTTTCTCTTCCATTGCTGCTAGTTGGCCTTTTTTCGGTAGGCTACTGGTATATTACGGAATCCAAAGGTGAAGGCGATCTTCGTCTTTATGCGCTTGTCCAGTTTCTGCCAATGCTTCTTATCCCGTTGATTCTGCTTCTCTTCTCTCCGCGGTTTTCTCATATCGCTCTTATCTGGGCAGCTTTAGTTGCCTATCTTATGTCAAAAATAGCAGAGATGACAGATGAAATACTATATCTTTCTCTTGCTGGCGTGAGCGGCCACTCCCTAAAGCACCTTTTTAGTGCTTTAAGCGCGTATCTCTTTTTTCTGGCTTTAAAAAAACGTGTTCCTATCAAGAATTTTTAGTGATTTCAGGGTCATAGTTCCCTAATCAGTATGATTTTGTC
>JAUWLG010000240.1 GCA_030613795.1 Helicobacteraceae bacterium | reverse complement strand
TGCAAATAGATGTATACTCATCAGAATTAGAAGAAAAAGTCTAATAAACACTTTTAACTCTACTTCTTCTCAAGTTTGACCCGTTGTGAATGGGTGATCGCCACTGCCATCGCATCCGAGATATCCAAGGGTCTTATCTCTTTTTTTATCCCTAAAAGCCGCTGCACCATAAAAGCGACCTGTTCTTTAGCCGCCTTTGCCTTGCCCGTCAGCGCTCGTTTGACCTGCAGGGGAGTGTACTCTGCGAACTGTCCAAATTCTTGCAGCAGTTTCAACATAATGGCCCCGCGAAATTGTGCCAGTTTCAGAACGGTCTGAGGATTGTGAGCATAGAAGATATCTTCCATAGCGACTTCATCGATCTCATGTTTTGAAAAGATCTGGTCTAACCCCTCTACCATCTGCGGTATCTGGAATTGAAGGTCATCTTGTTTCATCTTGATCAACCCGGCTTCAACTAAAGCAATTTTGCCTCTATCTAATGAAATAACAGCGTACCCCATATTGCGGGTACCCGGATCAATTCCCAGGATCTTAATCATTTTTCTACTTTAACCGTAATTTTGTTCTCAAACTTATCTTATTCACATTGTGAATAACTTTTATTCACATGCCGATTTTACCACAATATAGGAAAAGTAGTGTATTATTCACATACTAATTCACTGACTATTCACAGGTGAAAAACTTAACAAATAGCTAAAGGGTAACCATGAATATCGGTCAAGAGATCTTACTAAAACTCAAAGATGAGATATCTGAGATCGATTACAATCGCTATATCAAACAACTTAGCTTCTCAACAGGACAATCCAAAAGTAATTATGCTGTTTATCATGCACCTAATGCTTTGATCGTCAACTATATAAAACGAAAATTTTCTGACAAAATAGCGCATCTATTTGAAGTAAAAACAGGAACCAAGACCTTAGTCAGTATTGAACTCAAATCGACTAAAAAAGGGAAGAGTGCAGCCAAAACACAAATCAATCCTGAAAAAACTCAACACTCTCTGTTAAACCCATCATATACCTTTGAAAATTATGTTGCCGGTTCATCCAACCAATTTGCCTACTCTGCCGCCAAAAGTGTCAGTGAAAAACCGGGTGAGCTTTACAACCCGCTTTTTATCTATGGGGGTGTCGGTTTAGGTAAGACACACCTAATGCAAGCCGTTGGTAACGTACTGCAGCATCAGGGTAAAAGTGTTATCTATACCTCTGTTGAGCAGTTTCTAAATGACTTCACCTCCCATATGCGTAACAAGACGATGGATCGTTTTAAAGACAAGTACCGTAAATGTGATGTGCTTCTTATAGATGACATTCAGTTTTTGAGTAACAAGGTCCAGACGCAAGAGGAGTTTTTCCACACATTCGAAGCCCTGCGTAATGAACACAAACAGATCATTATGACCGCCGACAAAAAACCTAAACAGATCGCTGGGCTTGAAGATCGTCTTAAAAGCCGTTTTGAGTGGGGGTTGGTCGCTGACATTCAACCGCCGGAGCTTGAGACAAAGATCGCCATCATCCAGAAAAAATGCGAGATCAACCGTATTAATGTTGATGGGGATGTTATTAAGTATATTGCAACGATCATCGAAAGCAATGTCCGCGAGATCGAAGGTATCCTCTCCAAGCTGCACGCCTATGCACAGCTTATGCATCAGCCTATTACCATCGAATTTGCACAAAATGTGCTTAAAGAGACCCTCCAAGAAAAGCGCGACAACATCTCTATCGACTTTATTATGACAACCGTTGCAAAAGAGCTCAATGTCAAACCATCAGAGATCAAGTCTAAAAACCGCAGCAGAAATATCGTCTATACTCGTCGTATCGCTATCTATCTGGCTCGTGAACTTACCCCTATGTCAATGCCGGAACTTGCCAAATATTTTGGAATGAAAGATCACACCGCTGTCAGTCACACCATGAAAAAGATCAACGAGTTGCTTAAGAATGATGAAGACTTTAAAGTCAAGATCGATGAACTGACCAACAAAATAACCACCTCTATTCAAGAGTAATCTAGCTCACCTATAGACAATCAGGCAGTAAAAGCTCTAAATTTATGCTCTTAATCTTAAATACTCGTTTTTTATTGTTGGAACTGTATTAAAAAAAAGATATAATCTAGCAAGTGAATAAATGTGAATTAACTCTTGTAGCTTATTCACATCAAACAAGCCCCAAATATCGGGCTTTACAAATAGTTTTCACCTTTACACAGGGGTTTATTACTATTACTAAAATTTTATTATATAAAAAGGAATTTCGATGAGAATCGCTATTGCTAAATCTGTTCTTGAAAATATGCTCATTCATGTACAACCTTTTCTCGAAAAAAAAGATACATCACAGATCACTTCTCATGTCTCATTTGAAGTACAAGGTGCTAAACTAGTAGTCAAAGCTACAGATTATGAAGTAGGTCTTGTTATAGAGAGCGACCAAGTCTCTGTTGAGATGAGCGGTTCTATTACTGCTAATGGTAAAAAACTTCTAGATATTATTCGAATTTTAAAAGATAGTGACGTTGTTTTAGAGACAGTTCAAAACACACTTCATATTCAACAAGGTCGTTCAAACTTTAAACTGCCTACTTTTAACTCAAATGAATTTCCGTCATTTCCAGAGTACAGTGATAAACCTCGTATTCAGATAGATTCTCAACTTTTAATTGAGTCACTAAAAAAGATAACGCCATCAACAGACACTAATAATCCAAAGTTTGAACTTAATGGTGCCTTGATCGATATTAAAAATGACGGTATAAACTTTGTTTCTACAGATACACGACGTCTAGCAATCGTAAAAGTTACCAATACTAATGAGACCGAGCTCTCTATCATCATTCCTAAAAAAGCGATTATAGAGATCCAAAAACTCTTTTTCGACAATATTGAGATCTTCTATGATGAAACATATCTGATTATTAAGTCAGATCAATATCTTTTCTTTACAAAATTGATTAATGGTAAGTTCCCTGACTATACTCGTATTATTCCAAAAGAGATCTCTAAAACTTTGAGCTTGCCTAAAGCACAGATGATCGATGCTATAAAACAGATCACGACTATCTCTAATGATCTGAAAGTAACATTTACACAAAATTCAATTGAATTCGAATCACTGAGTGATGACAATATTGAAGCAAAAACTGAGATCGAATTTCCTGCAGGTTTTGAGACACCTTTTATGCTTGCCGTAAACAGTCGCTATATCCTGGACTTTATAGGACAGACTAAAAACAGTGAATTTACTATTGGA
>JAUWLG010000009.1 GCA_030613795.1 Helicobacteraceae bacterium | reverse complement strand
CAGAAAGCAAACCTTGAGGAAAAAGAAAGAGACGCTGTTCTTCTGACGTTCAATTTAATCTCTAAAGCAAGACTTACATCACTTTTACCTTTTACGACTAAAAAACTAATTGTTATTAGACAGCCCGAACAGGGATAAAAGCGCAAGCTTTTACAGCCAAAGACCGTAAAGTAGAAGCCAACTGCTTGGCTTCTATAGGTCGACGCGACAAGGTGTTATGCTTTGCATCACCGCGTCAGAAGATGCGTTACCGCTTAGCTCTTTTAGTGGCATCTACAGAGGGAACTGGTGAAACTCGTTAAGAAAAAGCAAACTGCTTGGCTTTTTTAGAGTTGGAAACAGAGTTGATGTGCGCAGCACCAACGCCGTAGACCTTCAGCCTAGTGAGTTAGTCATTTTTAGTGATAAATAGAGTGTAAGTGAAGTAGTCGGTAGCCAGCCTTCGGTGGTCGTAAACGACATCACCTTTGGTTCCGAACCTACAAAAGCCAAGCAGTTGGCTTTTACTTAACGGTTCTCACCTCGCAGCTGTCACAAGAGCTCGTTTTTTTGCATACTTTTTTTACGGAGAAAAAAAGTATGAGAGAAAGTCAGTAAATCACTATTGATTAGTAAAGTAAAAGAAGTCAAAAAAAGTGCGGTTTAGCTGCACGTGAACCCTCTGTTGAAGAGAACACAGCGTTAGCGCAGGAGGAGGAATTACTTCCTTCGCCGTTTTAATGATTAAAAACGCTGTCCGATAGTAAACTCAAAGTGAGAGATTTTATCATTGTCGTCAGGGTTAACAGGATTAGCAAAGACCAGCTGCAGTGGTCCGACTGGTGAGAACCACTCTAAACCGGCGCCATAACCCATACGGAACATATCAGGAACATCACCTAGCTCAGGACGTCCGGTTCTGATCCAACCAACATCATAAAAGATTGAAAAACGCATCTTCGCTTTTGGAACAAGGGGGAAACTCATCTCAATATTACTCGATGCCGTCTGTGTTGCTGATACACGTACGGCATTACCATCAGCATCGATAATATATGGCAAAGAGTACGACTCATAACCGCGTACAGAACCCAGACCACCCATATAGAAGCCCTCTGCCTGTGGCAAGAAGCCCGTATCTGCTGCTGCAAAATAACGGTTTTTCCAACGGAAGATCGCATCAAAACCAAGATAAGGCTCTAACCCATTGTATTTGTTCAACGTCGAACGGCTTTTAAAGAAGTTGGCGTCTGCACCGATACCTGCTTTTTCAAACGATTGCGAGATCGCCCATCCGCTGCGCGGCAAGTAGTAATCATCTGTATTGTCAAAGTTGGCACTCACTGTCACTGAACTTTTGTTATAACTCTCAAAATACTGTACAAGCTGCGGATTGAGCACAAAATATTCAGGGTCAATATCATCATAACTCACGGCTGCATAGTTATAACCGAGGTACCCGCTGATAAAACGGGTAAAACGGTGTCCCGCGCCCAAAGTGATACCATCTGAATTAACCGTGTAGTCATTATACTCATATACCGATTTATAGATCGAGAAGTTCCCGCTGAAGTCACTGTCGTTAAGACGTGGATTCGAGATGTTAAACGAGTAGTTTTGTGTACGTTCAGAGTGTTCTAGTTTAACTCCGACATTAATACCTGAACCAAAGATATTACGGTCATTAACACCCACGCTCAGCAAGATACCGCCATAAGAGCCGTAACCACCACCCAGTTGGACATTACCCGTCGGTGCCTCTTTAACTTTGACAACAAGGTCCATCGTCTTTTCGTCTATACGTTTCTCTTCGATGGTTGAACTCTCAAAAAAACCGGTACGTCCAAGTGCATTTTTAGAGTCACGAAGGTCGGTCAGGTTATAACGTTCACCCGGCCCAAGGTAGAGTTCACGACGGATAATACGGTCAAGAGTCCGACCATTTCCGGCAATGATCACATTTCTAATGTAGACCTTCTCACCCGGAGTGACACGAAAGACGACCTCAACAGTTCTATTCTCTTTGTCTTTTCGAAGGTCAGGAACAACCTGAACAAAGGCATAACCAAGATCGGCGATCTTGGTCTTAATGCGGTCAGAATCTTCACGGAAGGTCTTTATGTTAAAAGGCTCTTGTTCTTGAAGCTGTACGACTTCACGCAATATAGCTTCATCAATTACCTGCTTACTTTGCGACAGTACTATCCCACTGACACGGTAGACATCACCTTCACTGAACTGGTAGCTCATCTGTGCCGTGTACGAGTCAAAGTCAACACGCACAAAAGGCTCATCAATCTTGGCATCAAGATAACCGTGCTGCATGTAGACATCACGAATACGAAGTGGGTCATATCCCAGTTCAGCCAGTTGCATCTTACCGTCATTACGGCCCCAGAACCAGCCCATCCACTGGTGCGCTTTGTTGGCGATCTGAGCTTCAAAGACGTCAGCTTCTAACCCCTTATTACCGGAGTACTGCAGCTCTTCGATAATGATCGTCTCACCCTCATTGACCTTAAACTCCACTGCTACACTGCCGTTGTCCAGGTACTCCGTCTCGATCTCAACAACAGAGTCTATCTTACCCTCTTGTGAAAGTGCCGCTATAATACGTTTTTTAGCAGCTTGAAGACGCTTGTCATCATAAAGCGCCCCTTTTTTGATCTGCAGAAGAGACTCTTGAATCTCTTTGTCGCTCTCTTTCCAACCGCTCATCTTGATCTTAGAGATGATCGGCTTTTCGACAAAGTGAAACGTTAAAACACCATTCTCTTCATCAACCCAGATATCCGTAAAGTAACCCTGTTTAAAAAATGTCTTAATGCTCTCGTCTACCTGTTCAATGTCGAGTTCTTCACCCACCTCGACTTTGAGCATGCTTTTGGCAATAGACTCTGAGATGTGGACCATACCGACAAACTTAATGTCGGTGATCGTTGCAGCGAACAGTGGCAGTGATAATAAGAGCGCCGTAGCGGCTTTAAAAAGCTTCATCTATATCTTTCATCAGTATCTCTAAAAAACATTGCCTAAGGGCAACACTTTTTAGAAACACTCATCTAACAATTTTAGGCTGTGAGTTTAACAGCAGAACCATTAATGCTGGGTAAATACACACCATGAATTGAGGATTTCTAAGATATTTGTTCAGAGATTTCAGTTATCATTATGCACGATAAGGCCCTTGCGCAATAGACACCGTTTATTTGTGTCTATTTACAGGTGTCTTCTTATACTAAAAAGAGCAGAGGTTTACAATGAAAATTGGTATTGTCGGATTAGGGTTAATGGGCGGTTCGCTTGCTCTCAGCCTGCGTAAACTCTCCTTTGTCTCTAACATCTACGGTCTTGACCACAATGCAGAACATCAAAAAGAGGCACTTCGTCTTAACCTAGTCGAAAAGCTCATCGATTTTGATGAACTCTGCACACTTGACGTCATTGTCTTGGCTATTCCTGTCAATGGTGTCATTAAAACACTTCAAGCATTTGAGGGCAAGATCTCTGAAAATACAACTATCATCGATCTTGGGAGCACCAAAGAGATCATTGTCAAGGCCGTGCCTTCCAGCATCCGCAAAAACCTTGTTGCCGCACACCCGATGACAGGAACTGAACACCATGGCCCATCTGCTGCACTTGAAGGGCTCTATAAAGATCAGGTAGTTGTCTTATGCGACCTTGAAGACTCAGGCACACACCAACAAGAGACTGCAGTACGGATCTTCTCAGGTATTCATATGCGTCTGAATTATATGCATGCCCACGAGCATGACCGCCACGCGGCTTTTATCAGCCACATGCCCCACGTTATCTCCTACTCTATCGCAAACTCAGTACTCGCGCAAGAAGACAAATACAACATCCTGGCCATGGCTGCCGGTGGTTTTCGCTCGATGAGCCGTCTTGCCAAATCATCACCGCACATGTGGGAAGATATCTTTAAACAGAACAAACAGAATCTTCTTGACGCCATTGATGTTTTTCAAACTGAACTTGAACATTTCAAAAAAGAGATCAAAAATGATGATTGGGAAAAAGTTAGAGAGAAAATGCAGCACGGTAATGAGCTAGAAGAGATCTTTTCTTAGAAAGCCTCTCTATTTTTGATATCTAGAAAGCAGCTTTTTTAATTCTTTTTGATCAATAACTTCTTTACTTCCATTATAAAGATGATCTTCCAGCGCCTCAACCATCTCTTGAACATCCTCATCATCTTTATGTGTGAGAAGTAGGCTCAGAACACGTTTATAGTCACTTGTAGAGACCTTTGCTGTCTGTTTCCTTTTTATATATCTTTTCCACGGTACTATTAAAAGCACCGCTGCACTGATAAAGCCCAGTACGTACATTGCGATCGCCCACTCCATTGTAATCCCTTCGCTTTTCTGTTTATCTATCATCTTAGTAACATTTGATACTTTACTGCCACCTATTGTATGAATAGGAATAGCTTCCGTCTGCAGTGTTTTAATGCGTCTCTCTTTAAGATCGAAGTATTCCAGAGTGATGGGTGAGATCGTAAAATTATTGTCACTAACGAAGCCAAGTGTCTGACTCCAGCGTTCTTGATCACTATCTGCTATCTTCTCTAACGTTGGATCTTCTGCAAATACATTGACACCGTTAATAGCAGGTTTAATCAGAGAAATATCTTCAAAATTTCCCCTGCCTTGAATAATGATCCTAGCGGAAAGAGGCGTGTTAACCGCAACCTCGTTAGTATCAATCTTCATCTCAATAGTAAAATCACCCACTGCCGTCACACCTTCGGGCAAGGCCTTGACATGGATATCTAAAGTATTTGAATAGTGACTCTGCCAATAACGTTTTGTTTTAAGATCACCCCAGCTGTCACGCTCATTTTCATCATAAGCGACTTTTACTTCAGCCGGATAGACACGAAGGTCACCGGCTTGTTGAGGCGCTAAGAGATAACGTCTCTTTTGCACACTGTAGTTACCGTCTTTACTGTTGATCACATCATAGATCTTCTTGATCCAAACATGTTCCATCTCTGGCGTGACAAACAGAGTAACGATCTCCTCATGAACATCACGTTTTTTAAAGATGACCTCAAGCTCAAAAGGTTCACCCACATAAAGATCAGTTTTACTGCTTCTCAGCTCTAAAATAGTCTCTTCATCTCTTTGAACATCATCTTCATACACACTGACCCGAAGCAACGGTGTGTAGTGCTCCACACCGTCCACCTCAACAAGAATCGGCTCTATAGTACAGTCTGACCTAGCTTCGAATCTAAAGCTATAGAGCTCAGTTTTTTGAAACGCCCCCTCTACCTCCTCTATTTTTCGTCTATGTTCAGGCCTTGGCAGTTCTGTTCCACAGAAACTTTTTATCGCTGGCACTGAAAAATTTTCACCTTCTATGCTGAGCGTCAAGGTGACCGTCTCACCCTTTTGCACCCTGCTTTTATCGGTAACTGCTGTCACATTTGCTTGCAAGGTAGCAGTGAAAAGAAGCAGAAAGATTACACTACCAAGGTTTTTCACTCTCTGCTCCTTCATCGGGGTTGGCAACTTCTATTTTATAGTTTTGTCCATGTTGACGTGTGTCTAACAGTTTGAGCCATTTTTTTGCTTCTCGATCGCTCATGGTTCTCTCTGCATAATGCATACTATTAGAAGCACTCACCTCTTTTCCAGCTTCATTGTTACGTCCACCAAGCAGAGGTTTACTCGGAGAAGAACCTAAAAGCGTATCTGGTTGCAGATCTTTTTGTCTTTCCTCTCTGCTCTTTTTCAGTGCCTTTTTAACCCACTCTAAATTTTCTCTCGTCTCGTTATCTTCTCTGAACTTCAAGGCTTTGTCATAGGCTTCTATTGCCTTTTTCAGACCTGTTTCAGTGCCAAACTTTGCAAAAGCATTACCCAGGTTGTGGTAGAGTTGATGGTTTTTGTCTGCTTCAACAAAATAGATAGACTCGTAAAGTCCAACCGCCATCTTATACCTGCCCATTTTGTAATAACCGTTGGCTGCATTGTAAGCCGCTTCAACACTTTCATGCTCAAGCGCATAATACTCATATGACTTGGTACTCACTCGATAATCTTCTTGTTTGTACGCTTCATCGGCTCTCTCTAAACGCTGATAGTCAAATAGCTCTGCTCTTGCAAATGGTGGATAAACACTCATCAAGACCAGCACTATAAGCGAGGGCAGATGATATTTTTCACCACGGTGAAAAGAGCTTGTAGCGATCAAGAACATCAACATTGCCAAACCTATCGGTAAAATGAAAAAATGAAAATAGATCGGTTTTTGATCCTCTTCTAAGCTGTCGGCTTCCATCGATTCTAAAAATGGCGAAAGTTCACCTGAATCAACAACAGCACCCCCACTCTCTTTTGCCAAGTCGTCTATAGCTCGGTTTACTCGGCTGATCACAACCTCACCCTGATGTCGTAGCAGTCCATCTTCTCGCTCGATGACACCACCTCTTTGCGTGCCTATACTAAGAACATAAACCTTTATACCCTCTTTTTTAACATAAGTGATCTCTTCAGAGAACTCCCCTTTATCACCACCGTCACTGACGATAAGCAACTTCTTATTCTCACTGTTTTCTAACTGTTTATTAGCCGCTTTTAATACGTTTAGTATGTTGGTTCCATGTTCACTGGTATAACTATTACTCATGGGCTTGAGTAAAAATGTCAGTATCTTATGATCAAAGGTCGGCGGTGAGACCAGGTAACTGCTGTTTGCAAAAGCAATCAGCCCAACACGACTCTTTTTCTCTTTTTGTAAAAGTTCTACGATCTTCTTTTTACCTAGCTCCAAACGGTTCGGGTAGACATCTTCACACAACATGGAGTCACTGATGTCGAGCGCGACAAAAAAGAGGTCATCTTTCACCTTCACTTTAGCACTTCCCTTTTCGATAACAGGTCCTGCAAGGGCCAAAATGATAAAAAGAAACATCAAAAAGTAAAATAGATTTCTTACTTTTGCTGAGAGCTGATCAGTGTCTACACGCAGCTTTGCTAAAGACTCCGGTGCAAATATGAACTCTTGCGCATCACTTTGGGTCAACAGCAGTCCAAACAGTATAAGTAAGACCGGTAACATCAAGTAGATAAATTCTGGGTGTAAAAATGTCATAGCCACCCTCTTCTATTACGCAGATAGACATAGATAAGCAAGGTGAAAAAAGCTAGAAACAGTGGATAGATATAGTAGTACTTTTTAAAGACGTAGTCAAAGTGTTCTATCTCCGACTTTTCCAACCTATCGATCTCACTGTAGATATTTTGAAGCTCTTTTGCATTGGCCGCACTAAAACTTTTGCCACCACTCTCTTTAGCAATATACTTCAGTGCCGCAGCATCATACTCTCTCTCACTGCCGATACCAATTGTGTAGAACGTGACGTTCTCTTTTTTAGCCAAGGCTATTGCCACCTGCAGCGGTATCTGTTCACCAGTAGTATTATGACCATCACTCAGCAGTATCGCAATTTTGGCTTTTGTCTTTGAACGTTGCATTAGGTTAACAGCCTGGGCAACAGCTTCATACAGAGCTGTTGACTTTCCTGCCATACCAACTTTTTGATGTGCTACGATCTGTTTAAGTATATTTTTGTCATAGGTCAATGGAGCAGCGATAAAAGCATAGTCACCAAACAGTACCAGACCAAGGTTATCATCCGGCCGAGCATCAATAAACTCAGTGACTATCTTTTTCACCACGTCAAATCGACTGTTCTCTTGTTGAACAGTATCAAAAGCTTTGGCCTGCATTGATCGACTGGCATCCAGAACCATAGCAATATCATAGCCCTCGGCAGGTTCTAGTTCTAAAAATTCATCTCTTACCGGGGACATAAGCGCTAAGATCAACAAAACAATACTCAGCCATTTCAAGATCCACATCAGTGCTGAAATAGCAGCTGTCTCTTTAGTAAATGCAGCGGCCTGGGGAAAGTAGATAGCTGAAGAGCGAAGTTTGCAATAGGCTTCGCAGGCAATATAGATGACAATAAAGCTTAGTGCTTTTGGGTACTCAAAATAGAGACCTTCAAACATCGACCTGCCCCAGGCAATCACACATCTATCATCCCAAGGTATATCTTGTAATAACTCAAACTCTCATCATCAATAGCCTCGACTACTCTCTTATATTTATAGTGTTCAAGCCGTGAGACAAGGTTGTTATACGCCTCACTTAAACGTTCAGAGTCATCTGCAAACATACGTCCATATTCGGTAATATCGTAAGCCGCCTTTTTTGGGTCTGAAAAATTGATCTTTTTGAGTGTTTTGTAGTGAACTTTACGAAGGTTGACTGTTTTACGATCTTTCATAAATCGATACAACAGGTACAGACCTCCGACAAGTAAAATAACGATAACAGTAGAGATAACCATTAAGACCATAAACGAGCTGTCAGGTACCTCCATCAGAGGCTTTATGTCGTGCAGAGGAATGTCATACGAACTTGGCTTCATATACGTCCTTCAAAGAGACGTCTTAATGCGATGGCACTGTTCTCATCCGTATAGATCTTCGTAAAACGCACACCATCTTTTTGAAGCCTGTTGTAAAGTTCTCTATCGTGTCCATGCACCTTTGCAGCGTAAGTATCAACACTCTTTTTGGAGTAGTCACCCTCAAGCTGTTGACCTGTCTCAGGATCACGCAATGAAGCAAACCCCATCACAGGTGGTTTCTCTTCAAGCCTGTCACGTACGATGATGGCGATCACTTCATGTTTTTTAGCCAGCAGTTTAAAGTCCGGCAGGTCAAAAAAATCGGCCACTACTAAGATAAGTGAACGTTTTCGCACTCTTTTATAGAGTGTCTCAGAGAGCATCTTATAGTCCGCCACTTTATTGATAGCATCAAACGTCAAAATCTCATCCACACTCTTAGTGATGGAAGAGACCTTTTTTGTCGGCTTGTTTTCACTGTAGAGTCTGTCTGCATAGATGTGGGTACTTAACAGATCGCCATTATGTATGATGGCGTATGAGAGGTTGGCAACGATCTCCGCGATGAGCTCTTGTTTGAACTTCTTGGCCCCAAAATGGACACTGCCGTTTAACATCGAAGCGATAACAATATTGAGCTCACGCTCCTCTTTAAAGATCTTGATGTACGGTTTTTGCATCTTCGCCGTGATATTCCAGTCAATATGACGGATATCGTCCCCCGGCATATACTCACGCAACTCAATAAAGTCATACCCTTCTCCATGAAAAATAGAGGGGTTGTTACCGACCATCTCACTAAAGACTTGGCGGCGTGCTCGGACTAGGATCTTGCTTAATTTTGACATATCATAAACCTACGGGATCGGCACCGCTTCTAAGATCTTGACGATCAACTCATCGGTTGTAACACCTTCAGCTTCTGCTTCATAAGAGAGAACAATACGGTGACGCATCAACTCTTTGGCAATATAGGCCACATCTACCGGTGTCACAAAGTCTTTACCACGCAGATAAGCCATCGCTTTGACCGCTTTGAACATATCGATGCTCACACGAGGAGAGGCACCGAACTGGATGTACTCCTCGATCTCTTCAAGACCATATTTTGCAGGTTCACGCGTCGCCGCAACAAGCTCGATCATATAACGCTCGACCTCTTCGTCAATATGGACCTTTTTAACGGCCTCTTTCATCTTTGTGAGTTCATCTTTGCCCACGACCGCTTCGATCTCTTGACTCATACCCTGAGAGATACGGCGAGCGATCTCAAGCTCCTCTTCTTTGGAGTTGTAACCTACGACTAGCTTGAACATAAAACGGTCCAGTTGCGCTTCCGGAAGCTGATAGACACCCTCTTGTTCTATCGGGTTTTGTGTCGCCATAACAAAAAACGGAAGGTCCATAGCAAAACTCTCTTCGCCGATGGTGACCTGGCGCTCTTGCATCACTTCCAAAAGGGCTGACTGTACCTTGGCCGGTGCACGGTTGATCTCATCTGCAAGCAGCAAGTTCGTAAAGACAGGGCCTTGTTTGATCTTAAAGTCATTATGCTGCGGATCATAGATCTCTGCACCCAAGATGTCAGAAGGGAGCAGGTCAGGTGTAAACTGCACCCGTTTAAAGTCAAGACCTAGACTCTTTGCAAGGGCATTGACCGTTGTGGTCTTTGCCAGACCCGGGATCCCTTCTATAAGAATATGTCCTTCACAAAGCAGACCGATCAGCAGACCATCGATCATCTTCTCCTGGCCGACAACGACCTTGGCCACTTCACTTTTTATTGCTTCAATTTTATTAGACATTACTACCCTTTACTGTTTGTTTATTGTATCACTTTTCAAAAGTGTTTTGAGCTCTATTTTCAATTCACGCAATGATGCTTTTTTCCCCAATGCTTCATACTTCTGAATAAGCGGTGTATAACGCTCATCACCTCGTATGACCAACTTGGTCAACAGGCTGTTAACAGACTTGCATGCCGCTATCTCCGCTTCAAAACCTTGCACTAGTCTCTCTTTCCATCTAAACCGTGAAAGGTAACGGCCAAGCAATACCCCCAGTATAAATGTAAACATATAGTTCAAATACCACCAAGCCCACCAGGAACTGTTCTCCTCTTCAACATCATCAAGCAGTTCTTCTTTTGTATAAGCCTCTTGAACAGTAACATCAAAGGCCTCTGAACGAAGCAGCACACGCTCTTTTTTAGCGATATCAAAATAACTTAGTTCTATGGGCTTGATCTTAAAATTTTTATCGCTTACTAGAGAGAACTTCTGTTCCCACTTCCCTTTAAACCCTTTTTTGGTCAATGCATAGTGTTTTTCACCCGGTTCGCTAAAGATCTTTACACCATCAATAACAAGTTTAAAATCCTGCATCTGCTCAAAGTCACCTTCGCCCCTGACATTTATGTCAAGATGCACAGGTTCATACGCCTTGACTTCATTTTTATCGAGTTTGACATCCATACTAAAACGTCCGGTCATCTTCTCTTGATGACCCAAGACCTCTACACTGAGAAGAGGAAGTTTAACTTCCTTATCAATAAAAGAATAATCTTCTACATTATCACGACCAATAACCGAATGCTCTATCGAATCCTTTGTCGTCTTACGCATTAAGACCTTAAACCTAAACTCTTTTTGCCCCGCTTTTTTTGGAAAAAGGACATATCGGTACGTATCACGGCGTTTCCCATCTTGGAGCGTTTCAACCACACCCTGAGAAAGGAGTCTATACTCTTCAGTTTCACCTGCTATGTTTAACTCGATCACATGGAGGTTGGCTTGATCTTGAAAATCACAGGTGTACTCTAAGGCAATGGCTTCATTGACATAGGCACTGTTTTTACTGCTCTTTAGACTCCATGTATATGGCTCATCTGCATACACTATAGAAGCCATAAAAAGCAGTATAACACCTAACACGCTACCAAGGTTTTGTCTCATGTACACTCCTTTGATTGATCAACTCATACTGTTTGGATGAGAGTCTCGATTTTCCGCCTGAAAAGGAGAGACGTTCATCCCCTTCCATCTTTTTGCCCCCGGCACCTTTGGATGAGTCTGCATCACTCTTTAGATTGGAGCCACCACCCTCTTTTTTCTTACCACTGTCGGGGCTGTTTTCTGTTGCAGAATCTTGAGCACGTTTTTTGCCCTCTTGTTGACCGGTCAACAGATGATCCTGCTCATCAGCCTTCATAATATAAGCCAGATTCTCATCTGCTTCTCTGCTATATGCCAGACGCAGAGACTTTATAAACATCTCTCTTGCTTTAACAAACTCCTGGAGCCGTATATAGCAGTTGCCCATATTAAAATAGAGCGTCGATTTTAACGCTGGCTCACCTGAACGTATCGACATATAAAGGTTAAGTGCCTTCTCATACTCACCTGCTTTATAATAACTGTTTGCAGCATTATATCGTGCCACGTCGTTCTCTGTGTTAGCAAAAAGTCTGGCGGCACTCAAGTATTTCTCTTGAGCATAATCATCTTTTGCCATCTCAAAATAGTAGCCGTCAAGAAGTGATGCCTGCGTGTTGATCCCGACAAGCAACAAAAGAGCAACCATAATTTTTGTGACCTTTTTACCAAGA
Source organism: Helicobacteraceae bacterium (assembly GCA_030613795.1). GTDB lineage: Bacteria > Campylobacterota > Campylobacteria > Campylobacterales > Sulfurimonadaceae > Sulfonitrofixus. The sequence goes on along the minus strand of JAUWLG010000009.1, from coordinate 2,914 downwards.
TAGGTAAATGCCAACATCGCAAAGACCAAAGCCAGGGCACCAAAATAATAAAACAGCTCGTTATACTGCATTAGCTTAGTATTGGACGTAAAGTCCTCATCCCCTTCAGAGGCAATAGCACTTTGCAAAGAAGAGAGGCTCTCGACAACACGGCCGCCAGATGCATCTGCTACTGCTTCAATAGCATCATTACGTGATGTGATGACAATATGTCCCGCTTCATCTTTAATGACCTTACCATTTCGATCTTTGAGTGTACTGCCGCTATGTGTTGCCAACATCACTACATTAACAATGAGTCCATTCTCTTTTACAAAGGCAGCTTCACTGTTGAAATTTAGCTCATCTCCACCATCACTGAGCAGTACAACGATAGCCTTTTTACTCTTAGACATCTTTCGTGCCAGTTTTAACGCCGGCATCAACACCGTGCCCTTTGTCATGATAAGGTTATCATCCAAGCCGTCAAAAAGGTGTAGAAGAAGCTCTCTGTCACTGCTCAAAGGCGAAAGGATGATCGCATTGGTCGTGTAACCGATAATTCCGTATCTATTTTTGCTGTCACTCTCTATCAGCTCTTTGAGTATCTGTTTTGCAGCTTCCAGACGAGTGGGTTGAATATCATCGGCCTGCATCGAGTAAGAGAGGTCTACCGCAATGACAATATCACTGCCTCGTTGTTCAACATCGATAGGTTCTTGTTCAAATACGGGACGTGCCAGCGCGAGGATAGTAAAGACGATAGACAAGATCAACCAAAAGTGTTGACGACGTAACGCTGCAAAACCTCTGTACCCACCTGCAAACAGTAAAAAGAGAAGTGGCACAAACAGCCATAAAAATTGGGGAGCCAAATAGATCATGCACGACTCCTTTGCCAAAGTAAAAAGAACAGCAGTAAAAATGCACCGACTAAGGGCCATTGAAAATAGTAATCTTTGACCTGATACTCTCGACTTTTAATGTTGGACTGTTCGAGGGAGTTGATCTCATTATACACTTTTTGCAACTCATCTTTGTTGTAAGCTGCGAAAAAATGTCCGTCACTCTCATCCGCTATCTTCTCTAAAAGAGTCTTGTCGAACTCACCTTTTTTGCCGATCCCGATGGTATAGACCTTTACGCCGTGCTCTTTTGCCAACGCGGTTGCATCTTTTGGTGAGATACGTCCGCTGTTGTGCTCGCCATCCGTCAACAAGATTATGATCTTACTTTTTGCCTTTGAATTTTGTAAGGCACGCAGACCCATTGTAATGCCCTCACCTATGGCAGTGTTTTGACCTGCCATGCCGTGAGCGCGATAGCCGATCATCTCCGAGACGATCTCTTTTTCATAAGTGACCGGCGAGGCAATAAAAGCAAAGTCACCAAAGAGTACAACGCCTACATTATCTTCTACACGTTTCATCACAAAATCTTGTGCTATCGTCTGTGTAATAGCGAAACGGCTGTCACGTGTTTTCTCATCAAACCCTGAAGAGTTCATAGACCCGCTGCCGTCTATTGACAATACAATATCTATACCTTTACGGTTTAACGGATCGATCTTGTCTATAAGTATTGGAGAGGAAATAGCCGACAGCAGTAATACGACAGTAGCTATTTTAATGATCCACTCCCAGCGAAACCATTTGGTGTGCGTCGTAAACAGAGATAGGTGAACAAAATAACCCTGCTCGATCTTCTCTTTACATCTGTAAAGACAATAGAGCAGTGGCAGGAACAATACTAATAGATAAGGGTACTCAAATGTCATAGTGTATTTTAACCCATTCTGGATGTGAAAATTGTGAGAAAAGTCGATATTTCTCCATACTTTTTAAAATTGTTGAAAATTTGCATATTTTTCTCAAAAAGTATTGACATTAAAAGGAGTTTTGTCTATACTTCCCGTCCACAAACATTGAGTATCAAAGTTTGTCAAATGTCCCGTTAGCTCAGTTGGTAGAGCATCTCACTTTTAATGAGGATGCCGATGGTTCGAGTCCATCACGGGACACCACTTGTTAATACACGGCCCCATCATCTAATGGTTAGGATTCATGGTTTTCATCCATGCCATAGGAGTTCAAATCTCCTTGGGGTCACCACTTACTTTTCTGTTTAAAATCCATAAAATCTTTTCCAAAACTTCTGAATTAAACAAAATTGAAAAATGTGACACATTACATATAAAATGCTTTTCTAAATCCATTCCAACTGCCTTAGTACTTTCAACACTCACTGTTCCATCATTAGCCTCATCAAACCACCAGCCAAAAAGTGTGAACCTGCTGTTATTACCTGTAATAACATAATAATCTTTCGGCAGGAACTGCAATTTTTCTAAATAACTAGATCTATTATCAAGTTGTAATGCTGCAGGCCCAAAGTACCAACTAAAAAGTCTGAAGTTTTTAAACTTATCAACTAAGAATGTACCGCGATTCGGTGAAGCAAGAGCGATGAGCGTTCCAAAATTGTTAAAAATGTATTTACTAAGTAACTTTCTAAAAATTATTCCACCAAGAGAATGGCCAATAAAGTGTACACTGGTGTATCTATCTAAAGAGAGATTAAGAAGTTGTTTGTGAATATTATGAGTTAAAGTATCTATATCTAGGTCACGAGACGGATAATCAATATTATAAACTGTATATCCAGCTCTACTCAATACGATCTCGATTCTTTTCATAAAGAGAGTCGATAGAGCTAGACCATGCAGCAATACAACTGCTTCATTATTATAATTCTTCATAAAGTTATTATAACCACATGTAGAATAGATAAAAGAGAGCGGCTGACATCAGCAACCCTGCGCGAGCAACGGTGTCACATAAATAATTATCACGAAGGATAAATATGAGTAAAGTAATCTCAATAATAAGTGCAAAAGCACAATCAGGAAGCAACTAAATTGCGAGTCGTAAAATAA
>JAUWLG010000163.1 GCA_030613795.1 Helicobacteraceae bacterium | reverse complement strand
TATCATGAATGCTTACATCTACATTTTAGCCTCTGAACGAAAAGGTGCCCTTTATATTGGAGTTATATCTATTGAAAGAGAAAAGCAGCTTAAAAATTGGAAAAGAGCTTGGAAAGTAGCTTTGCTAGAGAAAGAAAATTGTGAGTGGAAAGATCTATATGACACCTTTTTGTAAAGGAGTAGATTGCGGATCGAGTCCGCAATGACGTAGTCATTACAACACATTGGTATTATAAACTACATTAGAGTCACGCAAACTGTTTGTGATGAATTGGCTAATAAAGCCCAAACTTCCCATCATTGCGCTTGTAAAGAACGCGCGTTTTTCCTTCGATGTCATTAAAGATATCGAACTGTTTATTGCCCTCTTTAAGCTCCTCTAGAACTTCGGCAACCTCTCTAGGTTTGTAGAGATCTAATCTATGTGGGACGATCTCATCTTCGATGCTCTCTTTGGCACTTTGCATATCAACATCATTTGCTTCATTTTTGGCTTCATTGATGCTTTCATTACGATGATCGCTCGCTCTGTCGTTTAGTCGGCGCAGGGCTTTTTGTGCACGATCGGTAGCCAAGTCAGTTGCAGCGTAAAGATCATCATCTTTTTGTTTGATGACGATGGTGTTTTTACCGGAAATGTTAAGGGTGTATTCAAGCAAGATACCGCGATTACGCTCTTGTTTGGCGATGACGACACTAGCGGAGATAATGTCCAAGTTGTATTTTTCCATCGAGACCAACGAGGCATATATATACTCTTTTATTGTTTCAGTTAGTTCAAATTGGCGACCTGTAAGTGAAATATTCATCTGTGATCCTTTTTCTTCTTTTAATTATTATAGCACAGACATTTAATTTTGAATGTTGAATTATGAATTTTGAATGAAGCGTATGCTCGCTTTGCGAGCTACAATTAATGTTCTAACAACTGGAATAAAGTACTTGACAATAATATTGGGGTGATGTCACTATTTTATAATCCAACATCCACTCTTCAATCGGTGCTTTGCACAACGATTTCAGCTCAAAAGTTAAAAAAGCCAAGCAGTTGGCTTTTTTTTACGCTTTTTCCCATCCAACATCAAGTACGTAGTGCCGTCATTACCTTCTTAACTATCTCCTCATCCTCCCCCATGTCCACCCAGCGAAACTTGTCGCCGCTTTGCGTCTTGCCTACCAGTAGGTCACCGCTCTTTCGAAATTTCAAGTCAAGGGCCGCGATATCAAAGCCGTTGTCGGTTTTGACAAAGGCGTCCAGGCGTTCACTTTTAGTCTTGTTGGTGTAGAGATAGCAGTAGCCTTTGAGGCCATTACGGCTGACCCGTCCGCGGAGTTGATGCAAGGTGGAGAGACCGAGGCGTTCTGCACCGACGATGATGATAGTGGTCAGTTTGGGGAGTGAGATACCGACTTCAACAACAGTGGTGGCAAGCAAGATCTTGCCTCTATCCCGAAACTCCGTGAGAACATCTTCTTTGTTTTTATCTTTGCCGTGAGTGACATAGACATCATCAAACCGTTTCTCCCAGTAGCCTCTAGCCTCTTCGATACTTTGATAATCAAGCGCATCGCTCTGTTCGACCAAGGGGTAGATGATGAGGACTTGATGCCCTTCATCTAATTCATCATTGATCTTCTCTAACAGGTTTGCAAAATCATTTTTGTGAATAACCGAGGTGCTGATATCTTTTTCAAATGGGGTCTGTGTGATGAGACTGACATCGATGTGTGCTGAGTCTATCATCGCTTGGGTACGTGGTATAGGTGTGGCTGAGAACTGCAGAAAATGGGGACGTTTCTCCCCAGTTGTAAGGAGGTTCTCTAAGAGTTTTCGTTGAGCTGTACCAAAACGGTGTTGTTCATCGATCATAATGAGGCCGCTTTCTGGCAGCTCACGGTAGAGCAGGGCATGGGTGCCGATGATAAAGTCGTATTGTGTAAGGTCAAGTGACTTCTTGGTACTGTTTTGTACTAAAACACTTTTAAGATACGGCAGATGTGTTTGCGCCTCTTCAAAAAGCTGGTTGGCTAAGATGGTAGTGGGTGCCATTAAAATGGCACGGTGGGGTTGTGCCATAAGTGCAGAAGCCAAGATGACCATCGTCTTACCCGACCCCACATCACCGACAACCATTCGTTTGGCAGATCTCTCTTGCTTAAGATCGTTTTGTATGGACTCTATGGCAGCTGTCTGCTCTTGCGTCAAGGTAAAAGGAAGCCCCTCAGCCCACTTTTTCCACTTACCGGTAAGTTGGTACAGAGAGGGGAAGTAGCGTCTTTTTTTGCCGAGTACTTTCATGTAGTCATAGAGTTCAGAAAATTTCAAAGCTTGGATCTGACGCAAGGATAGTTTGTCGCCTTGCTCGGGTGTTGGAAAATGGATACTCAGAAGGATCTTGATGACAGCATCCGGCAGCCCTTCAGCTTTTAGATTGGCACTATTGATATAACGCTCTATAAGTCGGCGCATCACATCGGCTCTCAAAACTGTTTTATATTTGGGCACAATGGTACCGACCTCGTCGATCTTGAGGGGATGAGACATCTGACAATGCCCACTGCTGCAGCTGATCTTGCCGTAAAAAAAGCTCTGTTCTCCTATGACAAAATGTCGAATCAGGTAGGGTTTTGGGTTAAAAAGTACCGCTTCTATACGATGGTTGAAGTTGTGGGCAAAAAGGGTGATGAGGGTACGCTTTGGTGAACGCGATATCTGCTCAACTGTGGCGTCGATGACCTGCATCTTGTCCACTTGCATCTGTGTGTTGATGCGTTTATCTTCATATGCCGTGGGAGCAATTGTAGAGAGTGCTGAGATGCTCTGAATACCAAGACGTTTGAATTTGTCTAGGTCTTTAGATTCAATTTGCAAGACTTTCCTTCTCTATTCAAGATGTCGTCACTTCTGCGAAGGCAGGAGTGACAGAACCCTAGATAGTACTTATAATGTCAGACATCTTTCCATAATCACTAAATTATGAATAAGTATAACGCCAAACCTTTGAATAATGCGATTATATGGCAAAAGTACGCTTGATTAATCACATCTTAGATAAAATAAGTTTTTTAATTTACTGATTATAGAGAGTATATGAGACACATTTTCCTATTAGCCGCTTTTCTTCTTCTCCTGACAGGTTGTACTAAAGATATTGAAGAGTATAACAAACCGGCAGCATACTGGTACAAACGAATGATCGAGTCGGTTTCAAACGGTAACCTTGACAAAGCAGATAACTACTACAGTTCTCTACAAAGTGAGCATATCGGTTCGCCATTGCTGCCTGAGGCGACGATGATCATGGCACAGTCACACCTTCAGTATGAAGAGTACCTTTTAGCAGAGCATTTCCTTAACGAATACATCAAACGTTATGCTACGCCGGGTGAGTTGGAATACAGTGAATATCTTAAGATCAAAGCGAAGTATATGGCCCTGCCAAACCCGCGCCGTGATCAGGGTCTCATCAATGAAGCCATCGCTTCCGGAAATCATTTTAAAGTGAAGTATCCGCACTCTATCTACTACCCGATTGTTGACACCATGGTAACGCGACTGGTTTTGGCACGCGCTAGCCTTAATGAGAGTATTGCGCTTTTATATGAGCGCCTGGATAAACCAATGGGTACAGAGCATTACCGTAATGTACGTAAAGAAAATTGGGTTGATTGGGCTGATGTTGAAAAGGCTGATGTCGCTTGGTACAAAGAGATCTTTGAAGGTGACGGTACTGAAAGCTGGTACGCTTTTATGATCCCAGACACGCAAAGTGTTGTCTCGCGTAACAGCCAAGGTCAAGTCAAAGTAGCAGATAAACGAAGCAAAGAAGAACAAGAAGAAGAGTATCAGCGTGCGATCAACCCTGCCGGTAGTGGATTTTAAAACTTTCCATTACTTAATTTTCCCTTCATAACTGAGATAGATTACTTTTGTTTACTCTTGGTATAGTGATACTATCTATAATACATTCAAGGGCACCTCTAAAAACCCTAGATACTCTCAGAGGATAAAAGAGGGGTGAGATAGTGCAAAATCTTTTTTGAGTCATAGCCGTAGCTATGGCGATGAAAAGTTTGGTGTTAGATTACCCCTCTTTTATCCTCCCTGCGGGCACTTAAGAGAAGCACACACTCTGCGTTAGACTTTTACGCCATAGCTATGGCTATGACTTAAAAAGTCTGCCTTGATTGTGAATTTCTCTTAAGTGCTGAGAGTGTCTAGGGTTTTTAGAGGTGCCCTTAATATTTAACATTCAACATTCAACAATTTTTAGGAGCTATAATGCAATTAGATAATTATGATGATTTTCCAACCAATTTACCCGTTATTGCCGAAGAGGATATCTTTTTATACCCTTTTATGATCTCACCACTCTTTTTGAGTGATGAAAAAAATATTGC
>JAUWLG010000117.1 GCA_030613795.1 Helicobacteraceae bacterium | reverse complement strand
ATCGCCGAAAGTATGCCGAGTGTCAATGCTAAGAGTATCAATATTCCCCACATCGAAAAGATCTGTCTTTTCAGGTTTCCCCAAACATCCTTTAACTCATCTTTGAAGTTATGATCTTTTTCGTTGTACTCTTCTTGCAACTCATCAAGGGTTCGAAAACGTCGATTCTTTTTTTCATCAGGCATGGTTACTCCTTAGCTAGATGGCTTTGTACATAAAGAGCTAAAGCTCTATGCAGGGCGGAACTTTAAGGGTTAAAACCCTATGCAGGATGACACTAAATGTCATATCGTGAAATTCCGCTTCGTAAAGTTCAGTGCCTTATGGTTTACAAAGGCAAGATTACACCAGTCGGTCAGGGGCTGTTTTAAGATCAGTCGATGCGGTGATGTTGCACGTGACAGTGCGACGTAAAACTGTGAGGGTGCAAAGATCTCTGTTGTCTCAATGATCAGGTCTTCAATACTCATCCCCTGCGATTTATGGATCGTGATCGCAAACGCCAATGCTATAGGGAACTGATGGACACTGAACTTTGGCTCTTCGACCATCTCTTTTTTACCTTCGACCGTCTTCTCTTTCCACTGTGTCTTTGCCATAGCAGCACGTTCAAGTTTGACAACAACGCCATCACTCTTTTCAACAAAGACGATCTCATCACTCAAACGCACAATGCGTCCGCGTTCACCATTAAAATAGTTCCAGGCATTACGGGTAAAAAGGACTGGTGCACCTACTTTGAGTTTGAGTTGAGACTCAATTCGAGCATCACTTAAAAAACGTTCCACCTCTTTTTCAGTTGTCTGTTTGTCATGTTTGACCAACTGTGCTTCGTACATCATCTCATCACTATCTATAAAAGCAAGTTGTGCCTCATTGTGACGTGAGGCTGAGTAGTTTTTGCCGTAAAGGTAGGTGTATTGACTCAAATCTTCACCAATAGGCTTGATAAGATGATGCAGATAATAGTGCTCATCATCCCCCACCTCAGCAAAGCGTACTCTGTCAAGCACCTTTACAAAGTCTCTGTCATCACTACGGTGATTGACCTCCAAGGTGATCGTCTCAAATGCAAAGCGCTGCCAGCTCTCAGACTCAAACGCAAAGTAGATCTCGCCGTAGCCTCTCACTACCGGCGGCAGTTGTAAAAAGTCACCCACCGCTAAAAGTGTCCCTTTAAAGTCACTCTGCAATAGACGGAGCCTGATCATCTCAAAAAGCGGCGCGCTCACCATCGAGATCTCATCGATGATAATAAGATCCATCGAAGCAATCAGCTTTTTGATCTTCTTCTTGATCTCAAGCTTTCCTTTCTGCTCCAACTCTTCGATAGAGTCAGCTATACCTAGGTCTAAAAAACTGTGCAGAGTCTGTCCGCCGATCAGTGTTGCCGCCATTCCCGTCGAAGCCAGTTTGGCAACTTTTTTGCCTTCACTGCTGTAGTGTTCGATGATCTTACGAGTAAGCGTTGTCTTTCCTGTTCCGGCACCACCGGTTAAAAAGACATTTTGTTTAGTATCCAATAAAGAGGTTGTTCTATCAAAAAAAGGCATCTGTATCTTTATCTATTTAGTTACTAGTATTTTATCAAATTAAATCAACATCTATAAGACTACAATAGATTATAGAGCAAATGAAAGGAGATATTATGTTATTCGATAAGGACCAACAGTCCAATGCATGGGAAAAACTAAATTTTGAGTCGTACAACAAGCAACGCAGTGTCTATCTTGCAAGTGCTATTATTGCAAGTGGTCTGTTGTTCATGCTTGCCAGTGGAGTCTACATCAGCAGTAGCGTCTCTGGTGGCAGTAGTCTTGAGATGGCGATTGATAAAAAAGTCGATGATTGTTGGAAAGAGCATAAACTGTAATTTATCTATTTCTCTTCATCTTTCTCAATGATCAGTACCTCACCAAACGGCACTTCATTAGGAGATTCACTGATCCAGATAACCTCATAAAAAGGCTCGATCTCAGGAAAAGTTCCCTTTGTATCAGAAAAATAGAGCAGTAGCGACGGTGTATCCAACTCTTCATCGATGTAGCTAAATACAGGACGAAAATCAGTACCGCCACCACCTTTGATCTCTACTTCTAAACGCTCGCCACTTAAGATCTGTCTGTAACTTTGTATCTTGGCATCACAGACGATTAGATCAATAATATAGTTAGGGAAGTGTATCAAGATCGCTTCGACTTCGCTCATAAAAAGTGAAAGCAGTGTCTCATCGACTGAGCCAGAACTGTCGATCGCGATCGTCAGTCTCAAGGTGTCACTGTAGAGTGAAGGAAGGTAGATCCCTCTGTAAAGCAGCTTTTTAGAGGGTGGCATCATGCGGTAGTTGTCATAGTAGTGTCTGTCAATAGCCTGGTAGAGCTCTTTGCGCCAATCCACTTTAGAGCTGTCAACGATGGTAAAAAATCGTTCGATGTCGAGTGGAAGGTCGCCTTGTTGGTTTATCTTCTCCAGGGCTTCATTGGCAAACTGCTCAAACATCTCCTCTTCAGCAATCAGCTGTTTTTGAAGTTGGTTTTCAACCTCCATCTTTTCACGTTTCTTATCAGGGTCATGGTCGCCTTCAGCATTTTTCATCTGCTGCTGTTGACGTTTGTTCTCCTCATTAAAACCTGTCTCATTCTCTTCGTTGTCATCAAACTCTTCATTTTGGATCTCATCTTTTAAGATCGCATATATCTCTTCAGCATACATCCCCTCAAAACGGGGGTCAAGTACGATCTCCATCGGAGCATCAAGCCCGTTCACAACCAACATCGTATTGATAGCGTGATCAGTCGCCAACTGCCACAACCACGACATCCGTCCTTTTTGACGGTTTTCGTAGGCTAATGCAGCATGCATAGCACCATTGGAGAGGGCAAAAGAGAGTTCGTCTCGACTAAGGCCTAAAAGGTATTCATCGTTGTACTCAAAGCGTACACCATCACTTAGATACGCTTGGATATTGTCATTAGGTAAAAGTTCCAGTTTCGAGGCAAGTGTTCCGAAGTAGGGATAGTCTACTAGTAGTTTTGCCTTAGCTTCAGAGACCTTTTGCTTAAGTTGAGGGGTCATTATGCAAGTAAGTAGGCGAACTTACCAACCCATTTGCTAAAGTTTTTTTGCTCTTCCATCGTAAACCCAGCACGTTGCAGATCTTGGACGACCATGACAGAAAATTCACTTTGTAACTCAAATGTGTAATTCAATAAGTTATCCATCCTCTCTGAAGAGGGATTTTGACGAACAGCCATCACCAAACCTGTTGCTAAAGCATGTAAGACATCAACCTCTTCTGGGTACGCACCTTTACCACTCTCTAATATAGCCTCTATATCGGGAAGTCTATACATCACCTTGGCAAAGCTTAAAAACCGTACAGCACGCTCTTTACCAATCGCACCGCCTATGGTCTCCAAAAGCAGCTTTTCATCCATACCACTTTGAAGAACAGAACTTACAAACTCCCAGCTTCTCGGTGTTGCAAAACTCTTCTCATTTTTAGTAGGATCAAACGAGAAGAGATCATCACTTTTGTAACCGATGTAGGCGATAACACGTTTATCTATGCCACTGTCATACGCCCAGTCTCGCCAATCTTCTACACTCACATCCATCTCTAAATGTACAAAACGGTTCGCTAATGGAGATGGCATGCGGTAGACCACACCACGATCCCCTTCACGATTACCCGCTGCAACAATTGCCCATCCATCTGGAAGTGTATACTCCCCCACTTTTCTATCAAGGATCAATTGGTACGCAGAAGCTTGAACCGCTGGAGGAGCAGAATTAAGTTCATCCAGAAACAAAATACCTTTCCCCTCGCGAGGCAAAAACGAAGGCGGTGCCCAAAGGGCCTGATGTTCATCTTTGTCATAAAAAGGGATACCCTTTAGGTCCGTCGGGTCCATCAATGCAAGACGAAGGTCGATAAACTCATATTCATTTGTCTCTGCAATCTGTTTGACGATCGATGATTTTCCGATACCCGGCGGTCCCCAGATAAAAGTAGGGATCTGAGCCTTGATCATGGCGGTGACTGAACTGTTTATCTCGTTAGCTCTCATCGTTTTCCTTCTATATCTTTTTTTTCAAAATCACTAGACATCCCAGCCGATATTATCACGCTGAATATGTTTTCCAAAACTTGCATTCTCTTTGACCGCCCTCTCCAACCGTTTGTCAAGTTGAAACTGGTACAGCAGTTCAACCGGGGTTGAGGGGTTTTTAGCAAGTGCGAGCAGAATTTCGACATCTTGTGATTCTGCCAGTTGGTGCAAGATCGCAACATCTGTTTTTACATTAGCCGCTATTTCACGGCCAAAAAGATCTGCATCTCTGTTAAAAAGCTCTAGTAACCCATCACTCTGCATCTGCTCATTTTCTATTAGGGAGCGTAAAACGTCAACCTTATCACTTCTGAAAAGTGTGTCAAAGACACTCCTTGCAATTTTTGCGTTTTTTGCAAGGGTGAGCTGGGCATGTTCACCTCTCTCTAACAGATGCTCTTGCATCTCTAAACTCAATGTCAAATTTTCTGCCAAAGCAAAGTCGTACTGTTCAAGAAGATCATCAAACAGTTCCATGTCTAGTGTTATATGTTTAGCAATATTTTCCGGGAACTCTTTTAACAAAATCAAGGCGATCTGATGTTCTATGGTATGGTTTAGAGAGAGTACTTCATTAATAACAGGCTTAGCAAGATTTAAGAGATATTGCTGCAACTGCAGGTCAATGTCATGTCGCATGGCAATAAGCATCTGAATATCATCATTGCCTTTTTTCAGCCACTGTTTAAGTACCTTTGTCGATGTACTTGGATGCAGTGCAATGGCGTTTAGTATCTTCTGCGTCGAGTTGTCACACCCCTCTTTGAGTGCTGTCTGAAGCGGTGCCAAAAGGGCTATGGTCTCAGTCAACTCTACATCACCGCTTTGGTTAAGTAGATGCATAATTCCCATGTTGGCGTATTGGACATTATGATTTCGTTCGATGTTCTCATAAAAACGGCTGATCAATGCCGCCGTAATATCACGGTTGTCATCACTCTCAAAAAAACCGACACCTTCCCAGTTGTAGAGCTTCAGAAGGCGTAAAAAAAGTTCATTGTTTATGTGTTTGTTTTGCAGATAACCCATAAGTCGGTCTCTATCACCGCTCAACTTCAGACTCATTAAGAGTTTATCAACATCAATGGCGCTGCACAACCACTTTTCAAGTGCTTCGATCTCAATGATAGGTGCCACTTTCTCTGCATA
>JAUWLG010000300.1 GCA_030613795.1 Helicobacteraceae bacterium | reverse complement strand
TTTGATGATGTCATCAGGGATACCACCGGCGTTATCTTCTATCTGTAAGATGATGTTACCGGCCTCTTCATAAAAACGGATATAGATCGCACGCTGCTTACGTTCGCGCTCAATAAAGGCATCTTTGGCATTGGCGATGATGTTTAAGATAAGGTGTTTAAACTCATTTTCGATCCCGTTAATAATGATCTCTTTTTCACTTTCAATGTGAACTTCGATCTGATTGCGCATCAACTCATCTTTCATCAAGAGCATGACTGTTTGGATACAGCGTTTAAGCCCAAAAGGCTCTGGCTCTTTGTCCGGGCGGAAAAAGGTTCTAAATTCAGTTAATGTTGAGATCATATGGTCGATCTGTTCGTTCGTGTCCTTGAGCATATTGTCAATGTAAGGTTTGTCGACAATACCATCATCAAAATCCATCTGCAACAGCTGTCCAAACATACTCAAGGCATTTAAAGGCTGTTTCCACTGGTGTGCAACAGCATCCATCATCTCACCCATGGCTGCCATCTTTGCCTGTTGTTGAAGCATCTTCTCATTTTTGAGATGGGCTTCTGTCTCCTCTTTGACCAGCTTTGTAAGTTCATATTTGTAACGTGCAAGCTCTTTCTCTTGGCGTTGAAGTTTTTCATTATAACGGGAGTTTTGTTCGACCAGCATGGCACGAAAACGGACATCCTGCATGTACTGCTTGGAGAGGAGCAGAACTTTTTGGTGGACGTCAGGGTGTGCTTGACTACTGAGGTTGATAACAGTATTAAGAAGTTCTTTTGTTTTCTCTTTTGTCACCGCAACAAATCCTAACAGTCAATATTATCTCATTTAGAGACTTATTTATTATGCAATGTTATAACACGGATTGTCTAAAGTGTGCCTGATATTGGGCGTTTTGAAAAAAAATTATGAAAGAAAAAAAGGGAGTGTGGAGATGATGCCCGAAGGCATCAGAAGTTAATTATAGATTCTGCTATTGCAGAATTGAATTAGCACTGGTACGTAGTTTTAAACTCGTAAGCAGTTGGACGACCTTCATCTGGCCATACATCACGCTCAAAACGGTAGTGTTGATACGTTGCGATCAACTCTTCAGTAAAGACAGGCTTCAAGAAGTCGTTATCACCGATAAGACCTTCTAGAGATTCACGTAGTGTGTGTGGCATTTGAGGGATGTTTTTCTCACGAATCTCATCAAGAGAGAGTACAAATAGATCTTCATCCATTGGACCAACTGGAACAGTAGCATTTTTGATACCATCAAGACCTGCCATCATCATTACTGCGAATGCAAGGTATGGACACGCTGTAGAATCCGGGAAACGCATCTCGATACGTGTTGCCATCTCACCTGCACCGTATGGAATACGACATGCAGCTGAACGGTTTTGTGAAGAGTACGTCAAGATACTTGGTGCTTCAAAACCTGGAAGAAGACGCTTGTACGAGTTTGTTGTTGGGTTTGTGAAAGCAGAAACTGCCGCAGCATGTTTAAAGATACCGCCAGCATAGTGGATAGCCATTTGAGAAAGGTTACCGTACTCACCCTCTTTATAGAAAAGGTTTTTACCATCTTTCCAAAGTGATTGGTGAACGTGCATACCGTTTCCGTTGTCACCATAAAGTGGTTTAGGCATGAATGTAGCAGTCTTACCGTTAAGGTGTGCGACCATTTTTACAACATATTTGTATTTTTGAACATTGTCAGATGCACCGATGATGTCAGAGAAAACGATACCGATCTCACCTTGACCCTGTGCCACTTCGTGGTGACCAAGAATGACTTCAAGACCGACTTGTTCAAGAACAAGCATCATCTCAGCACGAAGGTCTACCATAGAGTCAGTTGGTTGAACCGGGAAGTAACCACCCTTAGTTCCTGGACGGTGTGCAGTGTTGTACATATCGTCATAGTGTGTACCTGAGTTCCACTCACCTTCTTCAGTGTCTATTTTGTAACCTGCTTCATTGATGCTGTCAGTGAATTTAACGTCATCAAAGATGAAAAACTCATTTTCAGGACCGAAGTATGCAGCGTCAGCAATACCGATCTCTTCAGCGTGTTTAAGTGCTTTTTTAGCGATAGAACGTGGACATTTTTCGTATAGCTCACCTTTGTAGATGTCAAAGATGTCACAGATAACGATGATGGTCGGATCAGCTGTAAACGGATCAAGGAATGCCGTCTCGATATCTGCTTTTAGTAGCATATCAGATTTGTTGATCGGCTGCCATGCATCTACTGATGAACCATCAAACGGGAAACCACCCTCGATTATGCCTGTGTTTACTGCGCTCATACGGTAAGTAAGGTGGTGCCATGCCCCTTTAAGGTCTGTAAAACGAAGGTCTACGAATTGAACATCGTTCTCTTCACAATATGCAAAGAACTCTTCTGTACTGTTAACGAATTTTCCCATGTGTAATCTCCTAAGATATAATTGATTGCTAGAAGTATAACTCAAATGAAGTAATACTTAACTATAAGCCTTGCTTAAAAAATAGGCAGTTTAATTGATGTTTCATATAGTAATTGGATAAGGCGTAGATTTGTATTTTTATTACTGTACTTTGCCATCGATAATGATATAAGGTCTTTTGTAGACACCGATCTGTTGTGCTGTCTTCTCGATCTTTTTTATCTCTTCGTCGACATCACT
>JAUWLG010000282.1 GCA_030613795.1 Helicobacteraceae bacterium | reverse complement strand
CAAAAATTTTGAGGGCGAGTACCTGATCTTAGAAGATAAAGAGGGTGTGATGATCGCTATAGACAGGAAAGAAGCTCAGGAGATCGAAGAGACGATTCTTAAAAGATACAGCATAAAAAGCAGTGAAAGACTTTAAAAGTTCTAGCTTCGGCGCACCTTGCATCCAATTCAGACTCTCAATTGATTCTAGAACTTTTATAGAGTTTAGAATTACTAAAGATGAGCGCGAGGAAAAAAGCTACTCCCCCTCCTGCATCATAAAGTGGCAATCTGTGCTGGAATAAGGGCACTTCTTGGCAATGTTCATCGTAAAGTTCTCCTCTTCGATTCCCTCTTTTTTGCGCTCTATGTGACGCATCGCTGCTCGAAATGCCGTTAGTACCATGTTGGCACTGTCTTGCTGTTCGGTAGAGATCTGCTTGACCTGTTCGCCTTCAGGTTTACTCGTATCAACCTCAGGTGCTTCTACGTTTGCATAGGCCTCATCAAGACCTTTTTCGAGCTGTTCGACTTCTGCAAGCGCGTTGCTGATCTTGTCGCCCTTGAGCATCTCGGTCAGCATCGAACCTAGAACAACCGCATCATGCGAACCGTTGGTCGCATAGTTTATCTCGTTAATATACGCATCATCGGCCTTGATATAGATGATCACATACGATTGGGTAGCATTGTCAACACCGACACCGACACCATCAGCATCTATGATCTCCCCGTAATTTTTGGGTTCCATGATATGTGAAGCGACTTCCTCACTATAATCCTCTTGTTCTGTCATTGTTATCCTTGATGATATCTGTTTTCTATTTTTTGAGATACTATTTATGTGTTAGGCGATGATCTCTTCAATGTCTTGTGCGAGCATGACGCCTTCGCCGCGGTAGATCATTTCGTTTGCATTTTTGTAGATGACCATTGTGGGTAACTGGTAGACGTCATATCGGTTTGTAAGGTCAGGAGACTCATCTGTGTCGATCATTAAAACAGATACTTTGTCATTGTCGTCATCCACATCTTCTAATTCACATTCTAGTGCATGACATGGCTCACACCACTCAGAACCGAATTTTAAGATCACGATCTGTTTTTTATCGAACTCTTCATCGAGTGTCGTTGCAAAGTTACTCTCGTTTACTTCTATAAATGCCATCTGTTGTACTTCCTATTTCAATTTTAGTTTAGTTAAACACTGCGTTAATTTTAGAGGGTTTGAGACTTTTACTTCGACCAACTTTTCCATGTCTGCAGAAATTGCTTTAAACTTTTCACTCTCCAGATGGTCGTTGTATCTCTTCTCACTTTTCCAGATCTCTATAATAAAAAAGATCGTTCTATCCTCATCGAGTTGGTACAGCTCATACTTTTGACACCCTTTTTCCAGGAGTGTTGCTTCTACCAATGCGTTCAGTATGGGTTTTAATGCTTTTTCTTTCCCCTTTATAGCTTCTATAATTACCTGATTTGCAATAGTCATGGTCTTTTTTCTTTTTAGTCAGTATATCAAAAACAGCAAATGAAAAAAATGACCTTCATCATAAAAAGCACTATGTTTTTACGTCAAAATTCCTGCTAAAATTACGGTAACTCTATTATATGTTTTAGAGGGGTCCAAATATCATAGGCTTGAGAAAGAATGCAAAAGATTAGAGTTTTTATCAATGGTTTTGGTCGTGTTGGTCGAAGTGCCTTGCGTGTCATGCTTGACGATGATGCATTTGAGGTCGTAGGGATCAATGACATCTTCTCATTTTCGCAGTTCCAATATCTCTTGCAGTATGACTCTATCTACAAAGCATTGCCTCACAAAGTCACACTAGATGACGACCTCTTATCTGTCGGTGCGCATAAGATCAAACTCTTTTGCCAAGAAGATCCTGCAAATCTTGGGCTCTCTTTTTTAGATGTGGATGTACTGTTGCAATGCAGCGGCATGTTCTTGTCACTTCAAACTAATATGCCTTATCTTGATCAGGGGGTAAGAAAAGTCATTCTTTCCACGCCGCCACAAGATGACATGCCTATCTATATTATGGGCTTTAACCACCACGATTATCAAGATGAAAAGATCATCTCTAACTCCAGTTGCAGCACCAACGCAATCGCCCCTATAATGCAGATGATAGACAATCTATACAGCATAAAAAATGCATCTGTCAGTATGATACATAGCTATACAAGTGACCAAAACCTGATAGACAACAAAAATGCAAGCAGTGAGTTACGCAGAACACGGTCAGCAACACAAAACATTTTGCCTTTAGAGAGTACAGCAACAGCAACGCTAGGTTCTCTGTTCCCTCATCTAAGAGGTAAACTCTATACAAAAAGTATCAGGGTGCCCATCAGTGCGACGACACTTTATGACTTTACGCTTTATGTCAAAAACCAAACAGACAAAGAAGAGTTAAATGCTCTTTTCACTAAGCAAGCAGATGGGCCTCTGCAAAATATAATCGATATAGACGACAGTTACAAAGTATCATCCGACTTTGTAAAGAACAGGCACAGTGCAACGATAGATCTACCGCTTACGGAAGTGCTGGACGGGCACTGCATCAAGATAACAGCATGGCAGGATAATGAGTATGGCTACGCCTATCAGCTTGTTGAGATGGCGAAACATCTTTTCAGCAGAAACGTTATTGCTGCTGTTTAAACGATCTGGAAAATTGTTATGGCATTGGTAATTGAGACCTCTGAACAAACCAGTAAATTTTGGCTCAATATCATCGCAATTCAATCGCTGAATGATTTTAGTTATTCTAAGTATATTTGTCTGATTCCTTAGATATAATATAGTAATTTATACAAAGGGTTATATATGAAA
>JAUWLG010000194.1 GCA_030613795.1 Helicobacteraceae bacterium | reverse complement strand
GCTTCATAACGGTTAAAACCATCACTGTCATAACGCATCAAAAAGTCAAAATCAGCTTTAGGGTGTTCGATCTTGAACGGTGCACTAAAACCCGTATTGATAGAGAGGATAGGTTTTTGCTGAACCTCTTTGAAGATAAAGGTCTCAACACCCTCTTCGACAATCAAAATATGACGTTTTAAAAGAGGCTGGTTTTCTCTTTGCAACGCAAAAGAGATCTTTTCACCACTGTTATCAAGGAGAGAGAAACCAAGCGGAAAGTAGTAGGGAAATTGCTCTTCTCCCTTAGTCGTTTGTGGGATTACCTGCTTAAGTTCAAGACGGAACTCTTTAGTCTCTTCATCATAACTTTCGCTCACTTCCAAGGTTGGCGTACGCTCTTGAGAGTACCAACGTGAAAAGCGTTCCCGGTCAACACCGCCTTGAGAGTGCATGGCCCATAAAAAGTCCTCTGTTCGAACCGCTTGAGCATCAAAGGTCTCAAAATAGAGGTCCATCCCGGCGCGAAACTTCTCTTCACCCAATAGGGTATGGATCATACGGATCACCTCAGCACCTTTCTCATAGACGGTGGCGGTGTAAAAGTTGTTGATCTCGATATAACTCTCAGGTTTGATAGGGTGTGCTGTCGGTCCGGCATCTTCGACAAATTGACGCTCACGCAGCGCTTTGACATCACTAATACGCTGCACAGAAGCATCATTCATATCAGCACTGAAACTCTGGTCACGAAAGACCGTCAACCCCTCTTTCAGCGTGAGTTGGAACCAGTCACGGCAGGTGATACGGTTCCCTGTCCAGTTATGGAAATATTCATGAGCGATCACACTCTCGATACCCATAAAGTTCTGGTCAGTTGCACTGTCTTCATCGGCTAAGACATAGTGCGAGTTAAAGATGTTCAACCCTTTGTTCTCCATGGCACCCATGTTAAAACTGTCAACAGCAACAATGTTGTAGATATCAAGGTCGTACTCACGTCCGTACTTCTCTTCGTCCCACTTCATCGAGTTTTTAAGTGAACGCATCGCATGGCCGCACTTACTCTCATTGCCTTTGTCAACATAAATATTGAGCTCTATCTCACGAGCGCTCATGGTTGTGAAACTGTCATTCACAACACCCAAGTCACCCGCGACAAGGGCAAAAAGGTAAGATGGTTTTGCAAATGGGTCCTCCCACTTTGCCATGTGACGACCCTCTGCATAGAGTTCTTGATCTACCAAGTTTCCATTACCAAGCAAGACAGGGTAACGCTCTGTTTCAGCAATAATGGTCGTTGTAAAAGTACTCATATTGTCAGGACGGTCTATAAAGTAGGTGATGTGTCTAAAACCTTCTGGCTCGTTTTGGGTACAGAGAATAGTGCCTGAACGATAAAGCCCCTCCAAGGTCGTATTTTCATCTGGGTAGATCTTTGTCACGACCTGTAAGACAAATTCGTCTTTATCACAAATAAGGTCTATCCCCTCATCTGTCTGCGTAAATTGTCCCTCTGCTTTAACATCATCGACCTTTACACAAAGAAGTTTTAACCCTTCGCCGTTAAGGTAGATCGAACCAACACTCTCATCTAAACGCGTGATCTGCATACGGTTAATAACAAGTGTATGTTCATCAAAGATCTCAAAGGTAAGGTCTGTGTGGGTAATGTGATGGCTAGGAGGTGTGTACTCTTCTAAATAGATCGTTTTAACGTCACTCATAAATAGTCCATAATTTTTAAGAAATCATAACATCTTAGGCATTAAGAGACCACTGCACAATAGACGCATACACAGAAGGTAAAGAGAGGGTAAGGTTTGAAATATATCATTTGAAGGACTAGACGTAGCTAATTTGAGAATTATATATTTTAAGATTGCCCTCTATTTACCTTTCCTTCGGACGATATGAGGTTTCTCGTATGCTTCGTTAAACTTCTTTGGATTAACCAGTTAGTCCTGGTGCGAAGCCTGCCCTCGGGTGCAAAAGTTTGCCTTGCCTACAAAAAATCTCATAACGCTGTGTATGTGTATATTGTGCAGTGGCCTCTTACAGTCTATACGGTAAAGCAGACAACATGCTATCATTTATGTTCTTTCTTAGAAAACATTTTGTAACATAAAGCACAATTATATAAAAGGGTAGCAATGTCCAGTAAATTAGTAATGGCAAAACAGCCGATCGTCGATCTTAATAATACTACAATTGGTTATGAATTTTTCTACCGTGATGATCAAGGTGGAAGAAACTTTACCGATCCAAGATTTGCCACATCTTCCGTCCTTGTAAACATCCTCAACCAGGTCGGTGTTGACAAAAGTATCGGTGATGCCAAAGCCTTTATCAACATCAGCGGTGACATACTGCTTACTGATATTCTTTACAATCTTCCTAAAGACCACTTTGTCTTTGAACTTGCTGCTGACATCCATATGGGGAAAAAAGAGATCGCCAACCTTGAACAGCTTCACGAAAGCGGCTATATCTTTGCACTTGACAACGCCCGTTTTGACGAGAACTATATCGGTAACTTCGGCCCTATTCTGCCCTATATCAGTTATGTCAAGTTTGACACTGTTCAGACTGATATAGAAAATTTACAAAACAATATAGCCCTCTTTGACGACAAGGTCCTTATTGCCCAAAAGATCGAATTCCAAGAGGTCTTCGATGCCTACAAAGAGATGGACTTCCAATATTTTCAAGGGTATTTTATCG
The DNA here is from genome assembly GCA_030613795.1 of Helicobacteraceae bacterium. Classification (GTDB taxonomy): domain Bacteria; phylum Campylobacterota; class Campylobacteria; order Campylobacterales; family Sulfurimonadaceae; genus Sulfonitrofixus. Next base: position 1,255 of record JAUWLG010000194.1, on the reverse strand, counting down.
CTGAGATCTACACTATGGAGCAGAACCGACTAGACCCTAAACATTTAGGTATTATCCGTATCTTCAATATGCTTCAGTCTGATTATCAGATCGACGATATCAGTAAAGAGTTTGAACTCCACAATGAACTAACTCTTCAGCTGCTTCAATATGTAAAATCAATCCCAAAATTTGATCTGAGCGGTACGCCTTCTATAAAAGAGATCATCACCCGTGTCGGTACAGTAAAATTAAGACAGTGGTTGATGATGATCATCTACTCACGCTCAAGTAAAAATGTTGATAGCACAAAAAGCCAATATTCTATTATGATTCAAAACCGTGTTGACACAATGTTGGGTATTTTGTCTAAGCTCAAAACTGAGCAGAGTGATAAACTGCAGGAACAAGCACGTCTAGTGGCACTGCTATCACTTTTAGACAATGTCTTTGACGTTGAGATCGAGAAAACACTTAAGGCCTTTGATCTTGACTTTGCTGTCGAAGGGGCACTTATCGGTCGTGAAGGTATATTAGGTACTCTTTTGGAAATTGCGACTACTATTGAAGAGGGCAATTTTGCCACAATGCAAGAACTTTTAGGCAAACTTGACCTAAACGTCGAAGATATTGAAGATATCTTAAATAAAAGTCTGGATGCTGTAAAAGAGTAGTCCTACTCTTTTCTAACCTACCGCGTGCAGCTAAAGTACCTCGAACATTACAATGAGACGATCAGATCACAGGTCATCAGCTTAATAAAAACAGAGAAACTGCCCGCCTTTCTTCTCCAAAAGTACCCAGGCACCCACAACTATAAAACAGACAAAAACCTCTATGATTACACCCTTGAGATCAAAAACAGTTACCTAAAAAAGAGTCAACCTATTAGTAAAGTGATCTATGACGGAAAGATCCATGTCATCAATAATGCGCTTGGTATGCACACTTTTGCCTCGCGCGTGCAGGGGGCTAAACTCAAAAGTAAAAATGAGATTCGTGTTGCTTCCATGTTTAAAAACTCACCAGAAGCCTTTTTGCGTATGATCATCGTCCATGAACTGGCCCACCTCAAAGAGAAAGAGCACAACAAAGCCTTTTACAAACTCTGCGAATATATGGAACCTAGTTATCATCAACTTGAATTTGACACCCGTCTCTACCTCACCTGCATCGACCATTTTGGAAAACTTTATTAACATATGCCCAAATATCATTAACCTGTTTTTCAACATCAGCAAGGCATTATTAGATTAAAATATAATTTTTTCTAACA
>JAUWLG010000090.1 GCA_030613795.1 Helicobacteraceae bacterium | reverse complement strand
TATGCCAACTGTTTGATGCAGGACTATTATTCATAAGACACCCCTAAAACCATTCTCAATTCTTTTTACTGATAAGCCAGTACGTGATCCCTAAAGCCAGGCCAACTGCCCCGGTAGCAAGGACAAAGAGAGGTGTTATCTCACCAAAGTCAAAGATGATGACTTTACGTGAGATCGCGATCAACACCGCAAGAAAGGCACCAAAAGTTGCCAGAATATCGCCAATACTCAAAAGCATGAATGGTGGTGCAACCAGACGTTGGTAGAGAACATAGATGACGTCACCGATCCCCCAAACGATGACCAAGACCATTAACAGTGCCAATACTTTGACGGCCAGACGAATAATTTTATGGAGGAATCTGATAAACGGATCGTCAGTCTTATCTTCCAGGTCATGACCAGGTTCAATATAAAGTTCTTTTTCGCCTTCCATATCAATCATAGTCTTCCCCCTCTTCTCTAATTTTCGATTATAGTGCCTTCTATCTACTATTTTATCCTATTTTTTTTCTCATAGCACAAGAACTCGATGCCATAATAAATACACTGTATATTTATATTATCACATAAAATGATAGTAAATACTATCACCATAACTCTTGTCTCCCTTGATAAGCATCACGTTCTTTACGTTATCTCGGCACCAGGAGCCAGAGCCTTAGTTCTAAAAAACTTCTCAGACTCCATGACGACGACCAGTCCCAAAGCAAGCAGTAACAAGAGTAGCCAGGTTTTAATATCTACCGGTTCAATTTCAAGCACGTGCTGTGTCACCGGTAAGTGCATAACAGCAATATGCAGCAGCTGCGTTGCAATGATAGATATGATAAGCAGCATATTTTTGCTGTGGTCAATACGGAAAATTGATATGCGTTCACTGCGGCTGTTGAGCGCATGAAGGTTTTCAAACAGTACCATCAAAAGCAGTGTTACATTTCGGGCAGATTCGGTTGACATGCCTTGGAGTGTAAGCCAGTAGAAAAGCGCAAAAGCCACAATACCCATGTAGATGCCACCAATAAGAACGCGCCGCAGCATTATGGTGTTGAAAATGGGCTCTTTCGGACTGCGGGGCGGTCTATTTAAGAGATTAGGTTCGGCTTTCTCCAGACCGAGCGCCACGTCCTGAATGCCGTTGGTCACAAGGTTCAGCCACAGCAGGTGGATTGGAAGCAGCGGAATAGCGGTACCAAATGTCAGTGAAAGGATTATCAGTACGATCTCGGCAAATCCTGTTGAGATCAACAGGTGGACGACTTTGCGTATGTTGTCATAAGCGCGGCGTCCCTCTTCGATGCCGTTGACGATCGAGGTAAAGGCATCGTCCGCCAAAATAAGATCGGCATTTTCCTTGGCGACATCCGTTCCTGATTTTCCCATGGCGATCCCGATGTTGGCAAACTTCAGTGCCGGCGCATCATTGACACCGTCACCGGTCACGGCCACATAGTTTCCCAATGACTGAAAAGCGGTCACGATTTGCAGTTTTTGCTCAGGAGAGACCCGGGCGAAAACCCGTTTGTCAGCGATCTCCTTTGCATCAGCACCGGTGTCATGCCACTGCTGAAGCGTTTCGGCATCGATGACCTCTTCGAAACTCAGTGCAATACCAAGCTCCTTGGCAATATGGTAGGCGGTCTTCGGATGATCTCCAGTGATCATGGCGACAGCAATCCCCGCCTCTTTACAGGCATCAACCGCCTCTTTTGCCCCCTCGCGCAACGGATCGGTTATAGCCGCAAACCCTGCCCATTGAAACCCCTCTTGTTCCATGAGCGTTCGGCTCTGCTTATGTGATGAATAGCCATAAGCCACGGCAATGAGACGGTAGCCCTTTTTTGCAAGTTGCTCGACCTGCACTTCGATCTTTGCCCCGTATTCCGGTGTCATCGTACAAAAACGGCGTATGACTTCCGGTGACCCCTTCAGCGCATGAAAATAGCCTTTTTCATCAGTAATGACAGCAGCAGAAAATTTATTTTGTGATTCGTAGGGAACCGTATCGATCTTTTCATTCGACAGCAGTTCGATCAACTCCGGATGAGCCTTTTCAGCAAAACGTGCAAACGCGATATCGACCTGATCACCACAGATCATACCGTCACCGTTTTTATAGGCTTCATTGGTGACCAGCATCGCTGTCAAAATTTCTTTGGACACTGCCGATATCTCCTCTGATGTTTGGCCCGGCAAAATAAATTTTGCGACTTTCAGCCTATTCTCGGTCAAGGTCCCTGTTTTGTCCGTGGCGATCATCGTGCATGATCCCAACCCTTCGATAGCAGCAAGTTTTCGTATAATGACATTACGATGTGACATAGCAACAGCGGCGGCTGCCAGCGCGACGGTAATGGCAACAGGAAGCCCTTCCGGTACAGCTGAGACAAAGAGCGCCAAGGTTAGAAAAAAGATCTCTGTCAGCGGCGTCCCGTGGTAGAGTGAAATGATAAAAATAACGACAGAAATAACAGCAACGGCCATGGCGATTTTGGCAGAAAACCTCTCTAGTCTCTCTATCAGAGGGATTTTGACATCTACTTTTTCTGAGAGCATGGTCGCAATATGCCCGATCTGCGTATGGATACCGATAGCAACAACCATCGCTTTGGCACGTCCCCGTGTAATGTACGTTCCCGCATGAATCATGTTCGTGCGGTCACCCACCGGCAAGTCCGGGTCATCAATAATATCATCTGCCATTTTTTCGATCTCGATCGATTCACCGGTCAGCAGTGACTCATCGGCAGAAAGGGTATAGGATGAAAGCAGCCGAAGATCAGCCGGCACCTTATCACCGCTTTCAAGCAGCACAACATCGCCTATCGTGATCAACGACGCTTCGATAACCTCAGTTTTTCCGTCTCTAAGAACCTTAACCATCGTTTTAACGCTCTGTCGCAAAGCATGGGCTTTTTGTGCAGCACTGTGTTCAAGATAGGTACCGATGACGGCATTGATTATCAATACCGTCATAATAAACCAGCCGTCAAGAATCTCGCCAATACCAAAACTGATCACTGTGGCAATGATCAAAATAATAATGATCGGGCTTTTAAACTGTTCGGCAAAGATTACAAATATCGAAACGGGTTTTGACTCCGGAAGCGCATTAGGGCCATAATGTTTGTTTCGTTTTTGTGCTTCGGCCTGTGTCAGACCCTCTTGCGAACTCTCAAACAGTTCCAGTACGTTTTCTATGGGATAGGTATGAAATGCTTCCATTACTTATTGTACCTTTACAAATACAGTATCTCCTATAGACGCTTTTCAAGGTCGACGACTACCTGACGCATTTTCAGGACCGAGTCGGGGTTGAGCGAGATCGAATCGATCCCGTTTTCCACCAGAAACTCGGTGATCTCAGGGTAGTCTGACGGTGCCTGACCGCAGATACCGATGTATTTTCCCTCTTTTTTACAGGCATCGATCGCCATTTTAAACATCCGCTTCATCGCTTCGTTGCGTTCGTCAAAGATGTGCGCCACCAGTGTACTGTCACGGTCGACACCCAGCGTAAGCTGTGTCAGGTCGTTTGAGCCGATACTGTAGCCGTCAAACACCTTTAAAAACTCCTCAGCAAAGCTCACATTGCTCGGGATCTCGCACATCGCATAGATCTCGAGACCGTTTTCACCCTGAACCAGCCCCATCTCATTCATGATAGCGATCACCTTGCGTCCCTCTTCCGGCGTCCTTACAAAAGGGAGCATCAGCTTGACATTGGTCAGTCCCATATCGTCGCGGACCTTTTTAAGCGCCTCGCACTCCCACTTAAACGCCTCTTTGTAGGCATCGGAGTAGTAGCGGCTTGCCCCACGAAAACCGATCATCGGATTCTCTTCATCCTTCTCATACGCTTCGCCCCCGAGCATATGTTTATACTCGTTTGACTTAAAATCACTGGTACGCACGATCACCGGATTGGGGTAGAAAGCGGCCGCGATCATGCCGATGCCCGCAGAGAGTCTGTCAATAAAATAAGTTTTAGGATCGTCAAAGCCCAACATCAGTTTCTCGATCTCTTCACTGCCTTTGACAAATCGACCGTGATGCATGTCATACAGTGCCATCGGGTGGGCATTGATGTGGTTGTTGATGATGAACTCCATACGTGCCAACCCGACACCTTGATTAGGAATTGTAGACAAGGAGAATGCCTGTTCGGGGTTGCCGACATTCATAAAAAGTTTTGTTTTGGGCTCTTGCAGATCAGTCAGGTCTATCGACTCAAGCTCAAAATCGATACGGCCTTCATAGACATGTCCCTTCTCACCCTCGGCACAACAGACACTCACTGCTGTATCATCTTGAAGTATCTCTGTTGCATTGGTGGTACCGACAATGGCGCTAACACCGATCTCCCGTGCCACGATTGCTGCATGGCAGGTACGTCCACCCTTGTTTGTCACAATGGCAGCCGCCTTTTTCATCAACGGTTCCCAGTCCGGGTCAGTTATATCTGTGACCAATACCTCGCCTGCATTAAATAGCGAGGCTTCACTCAGATCATTGATCACCTTCACAATACCGACACCGATCTTCTCACCAATGGCTTGGCCTTCCAATAGACTAGTGCGCTTGGAAGTGTCTTCTTTGATCTGGTACTTCTCTATTCTCTCTTGTTTAGTGCGGAGCCGTTTGGAGTGTACCGTCTCAGGGCGTGCCTGAACGATATAGAGTTTTTCGTTTCGGCCATCTTTGGCCCACTCTATATCCATTGGCACACCATAATGTTCTTCAATACTGAGGGCATAACGGGCCAGCGTCACTACTTCATCGTCACTGAGCGAAAAACTTGCACGCTCACTGTCTGTCGTAGAGACATTCAGTGTTTTGAGCTTTTCATCGTAGATCATCTTCATCTCTTTGGAGCCAAGCTGACGCTTGATGATCGCAGACTTCTCCTCTTTAAGTGTCGGCTTGAAGACAAAAAACTCATCAGGGTTGATACGTCCTCCGACCACATTCTCACCTAATCCAAAAGCAGCATTGATCATGATCACATTCTCACTGCCGCTTTGCGTGTCTAACGTAAACATCACCCCGCTGCTTCCCTCATCGCTGCGCACCATCTTCTGAACACCCACGCAAAGTGAGATATCACGATGATCAAAACCGCGGCTGTAACGATAACTGATGGCCCGGTCGGTAAAGAGCGAAGCAAAACAGCGCTTGACATTTAAAAGAAGCGCCTGCTCTCCCCAGACATTCAGATAAGTCTCTTGCTGTCCGGCAAAACTGGCATCGGGAAGGTCTTCGGCAGTGGCAGAGGAGCGTACCGCCACATCGGTCGCTTTTCTACCGTATTGATTTGAGAGCTGCTTATACGCCTCAATAAGTTCAGTTTCAAGTGCAGATGGGAGTTGTTCATTCAAGATCAGTTCACGCACCGCTTTACCGCAGGACTGCAGCTCTTTCACATCCTCAACATCCAGATCTGCGATCAGTGCATCGATACGTTCGGCAAGATTGTTCTGAGAAAGCATAAGCGTGTAGGCATCGCGTGTCGTCGAAAAACCGTTTGGCACGTTGACCCCTGAGTGCGCCAAATGTTGGTACATCTCACCCAAACTGGCATTTTTTCCGCCAACCAGTCCAACATCTTTAATACCCACAGTTTCGAAAAATCTGACATACTCCATAAAGTTCTCCTTGATAATTGCTTATCTTAAGGATAGCACGATTCTCTATTCTTTCCTAGTGTTTTTAAAATATATATTCACTTTTTTTAATGTCTTTTTATAGAGGAGTGCATATCTCTTGTTATCTAACTTTCTTTATCACTTCATATCACTAGTTTGTCACTTTTTCTTCTTGCTAGCTCAAGAAGAAAACCTAACGAAAAAGAAGAAGAGCTATTGCCTTCGGGTACAGCTACTGCTAGAACTCCAACTTCAAAAGACCAGGCATTTTGGCACTGCTGCCAAAATTAGTGTTTATACGCAGTAACTAGGGTTTTCAAGACAATACAGACTAAGTCAAAAGCGTCAGCTTTTAAATTAAATCAATGCGTTACCGCTTAGCTCTTTTCGTGGCATCTGCA
>JAUWLG010000005.1 GCA_030613795.1 Helicobacteraceae bacterium | reverse complement strand
AGTAGATGTGGCCGCTGTTGTGGTGGGTAATACGAGAGAGTTCACCTTCGACATAAACACGGACAAAGGTTGACTCAAGAAGAGTTTTGATCTGTTCGTTGAGTGTTGAGACGGTGATTGTGTTCATTTGGCACTTTCCTTACATTAGAACAGAGTCATTAACGTCATTCCAAACTTGATTTGGAATATACTCCTTTTTATAACAGCCTCGCTGTTATCTGCATCTGTTGATGCAGTGGATCCCGGATCAAGTCCGGGATGACAATACAGTATTACTTTTTGCGCGCAATGATCAGTGTTGAGATATCCATAGAGAAACTCTCTGTGTACATGATCTCAAAGCCCGCCTCTTCAAGCTCGCTTTGCATGTTGGAAACTGTCAAGAAGCCTTCGATAGAGTTTGGAAGGTACTCATATGCCTCAAGGTTTTTAGAGATAAAGCCACCTACTTTAGGTAAGACTTTGTTCATGTAAAAATCACGAATATTTCCAAGTAGTGATGGGTTTTCATTTTTCATAAATTCCAAGATGACGACCATACCGCCTTGTTTAAGAACACGGTTAAACTCAGCAAGTCCTTTTTGACGCTCTACTACATTACGAATACCGTAAGAGATAGAGAGCATGTCCGCTTTGGCATCTTCTAAAGGGATCTCTGTTGCAGGAGCGATGACAAAGTCAAAGTCAGGGAACTTTTTACGACCGACACCGACCATACCTTCTGAAGGATCAACACCCAAAAGTTTGTCAACCTTGATGTTGCCTTTTTCAGCCTGCTTATGCCAGTAGTCCATCATATCACCCGTACCACAAGCAACATCGACGATAAGGTCTATCTCTTTTTTACCATAGAAACCAAAAGACTTATCACACCCTTTTTTGCGCCAGCTGCGATCGACACCCATACTCATAATACGATTTGCTTTGTCGTATGTCGGGGCAATATCATTAAACATATTTACAATTTTTTCTTGTTTTTCCATTTTATTTCCGTTGCTCTTTAATATATTTATTTCGTCACTCCTGCGAAGGCAGGAGTCAAACAGATTCAATTTTCAGACAGTATAAACTCTTGGATTCCTGCCTGCGCAGGAATGACGAGTAATACTACTTTTTTAATTCCATCCACATCATCAAGTCACTGCCGCTTGTCTGTGAATGTAAGATTCTAAAATCATCTTTTGTATTTGTAAAGCGTATTGTACCACCGCTTTTTGGTACAACAAAACATAAGTAGCTATCTGTGATATTTTTGGTTGCTTCAAACATCGCCGGACCGCCTTCGATCAAGATGTTTTTATAGTCTTGAATACGATCGAGTGATGACTCTATATAAACATTCCGACCCTCAACACTGAAAAGAGGAATGCTTTTGTCAAACTCTTTTTGACGAGAGTAGATAAGTACATCACACACTTTTCCATCAACCAGTCGAGCATCAAGTGTCGGTCTGTCTTCGCGCACTGTCTCTCCACCGATAACGATCAGGTCACTGACATCTCGCATGGCATGGACATGCACTCTTGACGTATGACAAGAGATTGTTCCCCCATCTATCGTTCCATCTAAACGTTGTGCCCACTTGAAAGTAACATAAGGCTTTTGCTGCCATGTAGTAAAAGGTTTTAGCAGATCATTAGCTCTTTGTGTACACTCATCAGCAATAGTAACTTCGCAACCGCTGCTTTTTAAAATCTCAATTCCGCCTGCAGCTTCTGCATTAGGATCTTGATGCGCGACCACCACTTTTTTGATACCTAATTCTTTGATCAGTAAGGCACACGAAGGTGTTTTGCCATGGTGAGAGCAAGGCTCTAACGTGACATAAAGTGTACAATCAGTAAAAATATTATCGTGATTTTCAGTCAGAAAGTCATGGATCGCAGAAGAGTTCGATAGTGCTAAAACAGTACTGTCGTCTTTCATAATAGAGAAAGCCATCTGAAGGGCATGTACTTCTGCATGCGGTTCACCCGCTTTCTCATGCACGCCGACTGAGACGATCTTACCAGAGGCGTCAACAACAGTACAGCCTACAGCTGGATTAGGAAAGGTAAGTCCCTGAAATTCCCACGCTGAGTCTATGGCAACCTGCATTGGTGACGGGCCATTAAGCAGCATTACAGTTCTGCTTTAAAAAGGATTTTTCGAAAAAATTGTTGGTTTGAGAGATGAGTGAGCAGCACAGGGCCTACCACTCAAAATAGGTAGATGCTTTTATGATGTCTTTAAAAGAGAAAGTCTCTTCACCCTCATCTGTTGTCAGTGTGATCTTGTCACCCTCAACACTTTTTACTGTTCCTCGATATTTCTCTTTATCTACTGTTTGTAGTCTCACTTTTTCACCCAAAGAGCACTCAAAGTGCGTTAGAGTTTTCAGTTTACGTTCAATACCGGGAGAGCTTACTTCTAAACGATAGTCACCACGAACAGGTGCTGTGACATCTAAAAGTGGTGAGATCATCTTTGTGACTTCAACTACCTGGTCCATGCTGACACCACCCTCATTAGGAGAGCTGATGTTAACACGGTAGATGGTCTCGTCATGTTCACTGACGGTGGTAATGTCATAGACCTTAAGATCTAAAGACTCGACCATACTTTTGATATCGGATTCAAGACTCATCTTTTCTCTCCTTAGCGATCTGTTTAAAAAGATCTTCTATCTTTTGACTCTGCTTGAGTTGGTCATCAAACTCAAATGTCAACGTCGGTGAACGAAACCACCCTTGATCTTTCATACAGTGTGTCTCTATAATTGGACGTGCTTTTTTTAGTTGGCGCAAAAATTCATTACGCTCTTTCTCTGTATAGTCTTGGGGGTCAAGATAGACCTTGGCATCACTGCGCCCCTTAGAACACTTCACTTCAATAACATCAAGCTCACGAAGGCGCGCATCATTAAGTTGTGAAAGCGCTTCGGGAACGAGTTCCCCTAAGATAGAGTCGAAGCGTTTGAGTTTGATCTCAGCAGGGGTCAAAGTTCTACTTTTTGCTCGACTTTAACGAAGGTCTCGATAACATCACCGACTTGTACATCTTCGTAACCGTGAAGGACAACACCACACTCAAGACCTTTACCAACCTCTTTAACATCGTCTTTGAAACGTTTAAGAGAGTCAAGCTGACCTTCGTGGATAATAACACCGTCACGGATAACACGGACAAGCTCGCCGCGAACCATCTTGCCGTCAACAACCATACAACCTGCAACCATTCCTTTTGGAATTTTGAAGGTCTCACGTACGTCTGCTTGACCAGAGTGCTCTTCTGTATATTTCGGAGCCATCATACCAGTAAGCATTCCAGTGATATCATCAAGAAGTTGATAGATGATCGTATACGTACGGATCTCAACACCTTTTTGCTTCGCTGATGCTTTTACTGCACCGGTAGGACGAACGTTGAATGCTAGAAGAACACAGTTCTCAGAGTTGTTAACCAACGCAACATCATTTTCTGTAACACCACCAACACCAGAAGAGATAACATCAACTTTGACTTCTTCATTACGAAGTTCAGTCAAACTCGACTTGATCGCCTCTAGTGAACCGTGAACATCTGTTTTAAGAACTACTTTAAGTGACTTGAGGTTACCCTCTGCGATTAGTGCAGTCAACTCATCAAGAGATGTCTTTGTACTAGCCGAAAGCTCTTTCATACGGTCATATTCAGCACGCTTCGTTGCCAATTCACGTGTCTCTTTGTCAGAGTCCATCGCGATCATAACTTCACCTGACGGTGGTACTGAGTTAAGTCCAACAATAACAGCAGTGTCAGAAAGTCCTAGTGATTTCACTATCTTCTTCTGATCATTAACAATCGCTTTAACACGACCGTAAGCACTACCACAAACCACGTTGTCACCAACTTTAAGTGTACCGTTTTGAACGATCACAGTTGCAACCGGACCACGTCCTTTTTCAATTGTACTTTCAACAACAACCGCTTTTGCTTTTGCATCCGGGTTGGCTTTAAGTTCAAGGACTTCTGCTGTTAACAAGATGTTTTCAAGAAGATCATCGATACCGGCACCTGTTTTAGCAGAAACTGGAATGAACTCAATGTCCCCACCCCAATCTACCGGTGTCATCTCGCGCTCTGCCATCTGACCTTTAACAAGTTCAGGGTTAGCAGACTCTTTATCCATTTTGTTAATCGCAACGATAACTGGAACACCAGCTTCTTTAGCGTGTTTGATCGCCTCTTCTGTTTGAGGTTTAACACCATCATCAGCAGCAACAACAATAATAATAATGTCGGTTACTTCAGCACCACGCTTACGCATAGCAGAGAAAGCCGCGTGACCCGGAGTATCTAAGAAAGTAATCTGTTTGCCATTTTTCTCAATAGAATACGCACCGATATGTTGTGTGATCCCGCCCGCTTCGCCACTGGCAACACGTGCACTGCGGATTGCATCAAGAAGTGATGTCTTACCATGGTCAACATGACCCATGATCGTAATAACCGGTGGGCGTTCTGTTAAGTTAGCATCTTCAACTTCAGCTTCGTCATACTCTTCTTCATAGTTAAAGGCATCTCTAGGATCGATCGTTGTCACTTCAACATCAAACTCTTCTGCAATGATCTCGATCTCATCTTTTTTCAAGAAGTCATTTTTTGTGACCATCATACCGAGTTCGAATAGAACCTTGATGACATCTGACATACTTCTGCCAAGTGCTTCCGCAAACTCGTATACACGGATGTCTTCAGGGATCTCTACGTGTGTGATGACCTCCTCTTCAACCGTCTTTATATATTTTTTACGTTTACCGCGAGAGACTTGACGACCGCGGTTTCCGCCTGGTCTTTTAGGACCGCCACTACGACCCGCCGGACGCGGTTGACGTGGCTTACGTGGCTCCTCTTTTGGAACCTCTTTTTCAACTTCACGGAGATCAAGCAGTACAACTTGGTCATTTTCATAGTCCATAGAGACATCAGACATACTTCCACCGAAGATATCCATAGATTGACCGCCAGACTTCTTAGCCGCGCCGCTCTTGCTTCTCTTCTTCGCTTTACGTTCTTGAAGCTCTTTTAGAACATCTTCGCTGACTTTACCGTATGAAGAGACTTTAAGTGCTGCCGCAGATGCAGTAGCTGCAGTCGCATTAGGGTCGATCTTCGGCTTTTTCTTTTTAACGATCTTTAGACCAGAACGCTTGATCGGTGCAACGACTTTTGGACCGCCGACAGGCTTCTCTACAGCCAGTTTCTCTTCAGCCTTTGGCGCTTCTTTAACAAGCTCAGCTGTTTTTTCAGCAACCGCTTCGGCTTTTGCTTCAACTGCTTTAGCTGCCGGAGTCTCAGTCGGAGCTTTCTTCTCTTCGACTTTTTCAGCAGGTTTTTCGTCTACTGCTTTTTCTTCACTCTTGGGCGCTTCATCTGCTTTTTTAACAGTTACTTTAGGTGTAGCAGGTTTTGGAGCAGGTGCACCACTGATAATAAAATTCGCTATCTTTTCTGCATCTTCCATAGATACTGACGACGAAGCTGTTTTAATATCTAACCCCATTTCAGCGGCTTTTACTACAACTTCTTTTGAATCGATACCGAGTTCTTTAGCAATCTCGTGTACTCTAACTTTGTCTGACATCAGCGATGATCTCCTTTAATTGGGTCGAGAGGTACTTCATATCCCCACTCTTGCAAGCTCGAGCCAAGGCCCGAGTCACTTTTTTCTCATTATCAATACACTCAAAACAGAGATAAAAACTCCGTCCCAAGCCACTGTAAGAGCTTAGCTGTTGTTCTTTGCACTGTAAACGTAATAGAGACTTCTGCTCAAAACGTTCGCGACAAGCAACACACATTCGTTGGGGATAGTTTACTTTGGGCGCCATTGTATCTAATTCTTTCTTGAAAACAGGTGCTATTTACTAAAACGCCAGTAACTAGCGTTCTGTTATGATCCCATGGTTATCAAAATCCAGTGTCTTGACTCTATAGTCAGGATATTGCTTTGAAAAAAGGTCATTGAGTTTACGGGCATCTTCATCATAGACCATTGAGAAAAACGTCGAACCTGAACCTGAAAGAGTACTCATCAGAGCACCTTGTTCGTATGCTGTTTTTTGAATAGCAAAAAGCTCAGGCAGCATCTTCATGCGTACTTTTTGATGAAAACGGTCTTGCGTTGCTAGACGCAGCATCTCCCAATCTTCATTAAAAAATGCCGCTACAGTCAATGCTGTGTGCGAAAGATTAAAAACAGCATTCTCTTTAGAGTATGAACGCGGCAGTGTCGTTCTTGACTTTGCCGTTGAGATGGGTTTGTTCGGGATCACAACAACTGCTTTAATATAATCAGGAAGATGCTTTTTCTGAGAAAAGACCTTCTGCTTCTCTACTGTTGCCGCATTAAAACCACCCATAACTGCAGGAGTGATGTTATCTGGATGTGATTCATAGACCAAGGCATGGTTTAAGATACGACGTTTAGAGACACGTACCCCTGCTGCCTCGTGTGCTGTTGCGATCGCGGCAACAATAACAGCCGATGAACTGCCCAGACCACGTGAAAGCGGGATGTTGTTGTAAAACGTAAACTTGTAATTTTGACGTTTGTTGGTAAGGCGTTTGTAGTGCTCGTTAAAGATACTTACAAAGAGATTGTTACCCTTAAGACGAGGGTTGTTTTCACCCTCACCTTTGATGTTCACACTAAAAAAACGCGAAGGTTTGAACTCAACACGGTTGCGCAGATTTACGGCCAAGCCTAATGAGTCAAACCCAGGCCCTAAGTTTGCGCTGGTTGCCGGTACACTTATTGTCACTGCTTGTCCTTATCCGACTGCGCCGATGCCATAAAAAGGCGCTGTCTCTTCACTAAAATCTTCTAATACTAATTGTTGAGGCAGAGTAAATTCCATTATTGGGGCTTCACTGAGCGTCTCTGTCTCGATTGCGTCCCTATTTTTAACAAAATAGAGCTTTCCAACTGCTTTTATGGGGGCATTGCTGTTAAAGTAAAAAGCATCTGTTGCCAAAAGGGATATATTTTTGACGATACAGAGCGTTCGCAAAAAGATGAAACTCACCTTGATCGCCATAAAGCTGCCGGGTCCTTTAGCGTAGATAATATGATCTATCTCATATTTAGAGAGCATCTCTTTAAAGATCTCTGGAAGCACTTCGGAACTTCTCTCCTCACTTTTTATCGTCTCTATAAGCTTTTTATCTTTATAGACCCCGATAATTATCGGTGAGGTGAGTGCGATGACAACAAGATCATGCATAAGCTTTTGCCATCTCCTTCTCTTCGGCACCGGAGAGTTCAACCACTTCGTAGTTTTCAGGGTCTTTCAAAAGAGCAAGGGTGAGTTTATGGTTAAGGTCATGGCTGCCGGCAAAAGCCTCATACGAACCGATAAAGTTAAGTCCCAACAGTGACATATCGCCAATAGCATCCAGGATCTTATGACGTACAAACTCATCGGTGTAACGCAGCCCTTCCGGGTTCATCACTTTTTTGTCATCAAGACCGATCGCATTGTCCAGACTCGCACCAAGAGCCAGGCCTTTGGACTGAAGATACTGCATCTCGTGTAAAAACCCAAAGGTTCGTGCACGTGAGATCTCATTTTTGTAGTTGATCTTGTTAAAGTTAAGCACAAAACTCTGTTCTGCAATAACAGGGTGTGCAAATTTAATGGTAAAGTCATATTTCAGATCATCCGATGGAAAAAGTTTGACATATTTGTCGCCCTCTTTAATGGAGACCTCTTTTTTAATACGAATGATCTTTTTAGCCACATCCAGATTTTGAATACCCGCTTCATCAAGCAGTATACAGAAACTGGCACTTGAGCCATCCATGACCGGAATCTCGTCTGCATCAACACTGACACGAAGGTTGTCAATTCCATACGCATAAACAGCAGAGAGAAGGTGTTCGATCGTCGAGATAAAGTGACCTTCTCGGCCAATGACCGTTGCCATCTTAGTATCTACAACATTTTCAGGTTTTAAGGGAATCGAAACCTCAACATCTTTGCGGTAAAAGATAATACCGCTGTTAGCTTCAAGAGGTTCAAGACGCAGACGAACGGGGTTACCTTTATGAAGGCCGATCCCAACAAGTTCTACTGCTTTTTTGATAGTCGTTTGTGTCACTTCAATCCTTATACATCAAAAAAAGGTTTCACAATCACTGTGAATATAATTGCTTCTATTATAGCAAAATATTATTGCTATGGTCATAGAGTACCAGGAGTAATCAATCGCGTTAAGATTTTAACGCTGGTTGATCAGCTTTCTAGCTTCACGCATAGGGTCTGTAATACTTTTACGGATCCAATCTTGATCCATCCACTCCTGCGGACGCACTTCGATGCCTTGAACAAGGACACCAAAGTGCAAGTGGTCACCCATGGCGTAACCGCTGCGGCCTGTCTTGGCAACCGTCTCGTTTGAACGGAGCGAATCACCCTCTTTGACCATCATGTTTGAACAGTGTCCATAGATGGTGTAGAGTCCAAGTCCGTGATAAAGCACCGGCATGTTTCCGTAGATACCATTCTCTTCTGCATAGGTAACAATTGCCGGGTTTTGCGACATAATAGGTGACATCGCATTGCTCGCCAGGTCAAGTCCAAGGTGATATGCCTCAGAGACGACTTCGCCCTGATATGAGTAGATACGGTGATCACCGAACTGTGCGACAACCTGACCGTTTTTAAGCGGGTACATCTTCTTGATCGGGAAGTTGTTGACTCGCTTGTCACTCACTTTTGAAGTCAGTTCATGGATGACGTCTTCATTGCTTTTACGCATATCTTCATTAATATACTTAAAGCGTTCTATCAGATCAGCACCGTCATCAACACCATAGGCATAAGAAAGCTCGGAGACTTTTCCATTTAAGAAACGGTCACTCAACTTGATCTTAGAGACCTTGTACTTTTTGTTGTAAGGAATGACAGGCACAGATGACTTGGCAACATTGCCTGCACTGTCTTTTGCGATGATCGTGGCACGGAAGGTAGCTTCTGTTACTGGCCAGGCAATCAGTGTCACATAGTAACCCTCTTTATAAAAAGGCTGGGCTTTAAAACGTTTGCCAAAGTTCGTCTCTACATAGAACTCTTCCATGTTGTCATCTTCAGCTTTAAAGATCACCACAGCAGAACCGCCTTTAATAATGCGGTATGACGAAGAGATCGTTGAGAGGTAAGGACGTTTTTTGTCGATCTGCAGTACCACTGTCTCTGTAGATGAGTTGCCAGCCAGAAAGTTCCACTTGCTGGCATCTCTTGCCTCGACTGTAATTGTCACTTCACTGTTTTTAAGTGCATAGGCACGTTTTGGTGTTTTTAACTCTAACGCCTGTGAACCTTGAGGTGCAACAAACTGCTCATCAGCCAAGACAAAGCTTTCTGTACCGCTTTGAAGTGTCACCTTGTAAGCTAGAAGTCCGCTGGCATCATCGATCTTGACATTAAGAGGCGCACGAAGGTTCCAGTAGCCGCTGTTCTCGATCATAATAGCTGGTTTGGTCCGCTCAAACATTGCAGAGTTATAGAGGTAGACCACCCCGCCAATGATCGCTAAAAATGCGATCGTGAACATCATTGAACCAAATTTTGATTTTTTTCTCATCTAAAATTCCTCTTTTATTACAGTTAATAACTTTTGGTAGCACGCTTCTAGCGAACTGCCCTCTACATCTAATCCCGCAGCATGTCTGTGTCCGCCACCGCCAAAGTTCTTAGCCATACGCTCCACATCCAGGTCACCAATAGAACGTAGTGAACCTTTTATGCTGCCGTTGCGGTTTTCACGAAGCATCAACGCCAGCTCAACATGAGGCAGGCCCATACTCTCTTCAAGCGCTGCTTCACAATCAACCTCACGTCCGCCAGTTATCGCCATCATCTCTTTGGTGACCAGGTGAATGACAACACGTGCATCAAAAAGCAGGTACATCTTCTCAAACATCATACCCTTAAGACGCAAAGCGGCTAAAGAGTTGTGATGGAAAAGTGCTTGGGCGCAAGCGCTGATGTCCGCTTTTGCCTCCGTGAGTGCAGAAGCCATCTTAAAGCTTCTTGCGTCTGTCTTTGGCGCTAAAAAACCGTGTGAATCATCCAAAAGACCGGCATAAAGTGCCGTCGCCATTTTTGGGTTTATCTTTATACCATGCTTATTAAAAGCGTCATAAAGCACCTGTGTTGTGCTGATCGCGGTTGTATCGATGACATTGATCGTGCCATACGCTTCGTTGCTTTTATGGTGATCAATATTGATAAGGTCACACGGAACCTCAACACCCAGTCGTTTATATGCCCCGCAATCAAAACTGATCGCAAGCTCAGCACTTTTTGGAAATTGATGGCGCATTTTATCGAACCACGGTAAAAATGCCAAACGGGGATTGATACGTTCGGTCACACAGAAGAGTGTCACCTTTTTCTCTAAACGCATCAAGTAGGTGTACATCGCAGATGCCGAACCAAAAGAGTCCGCATCCGGATTAATATGCGCTATAAGAACAATATGCTGTGCATTTTCTATGGCTTTAAACAAAAGGTAGTTGCCTAATTGACTTTCATCGACAGGTCGATCCAGTTAGCCTGGTGGATCAATGAACCGGAACTAATTGCATCTACACCCGTTTTAGCATAAGCCTCTATCGTCTCCAAAGAGATGTTGCCACTGGCTTCCAACAAGATACTTGGATAGTTCTCTTTTTTATACAGCACAACTTCTGCAAGTTGCTCCGGTGTCATGTTGTCACACATCACGATATCTGCACCCGCTGCCATAAAGGTTTTTGCCTGTTCAAAGGTCTCTGCCTCGATCTCGATCTTCGAGGTAAAAGGGATGGATTGACGCGCTTTTGCCATAAAGGCAGAGAGATCATCAATCGTTTTTAGATGGGTATCTTTTAACATCAAACAGTCATCAAGACCCATTCTATGGTTGACCGCACCGCCGCAGCGTGTTGCATACTTCTCAAAAACACGCAACATCGGACGGGTCTTGCGTGTGTCTAGCAAGCGCGTGCCGTATGGTGCAGCAATGTCAACATACTTACGGGTCAATGTCGCGATAGAAGAGGCATGAAGCAGCATGTTCAGCAGCGTTCGTTCACACTTCAGAAGTGCATGCGAATCACTCTCTACAACGGCGATCAGGTCCCCTTTTGAAAAAGTATCACTGTCATATTTATGCCAAGTAATCAGAAGACCCTCTTCTTTGGCCAGCACATCACAATACTTCTCTCCGGCAAGAACACCACTGCTCTTGGCAATGATATTGGCAGACGCCTCTTGTGCTTCAAAGACTAAGGCGTAAAGGTCGCCTCTTCCAACATCTTCAGCCAAGGCTTCTAATACAAACTTTTTCATTACAAGGCCATCATTCTGTCAAGAGCGATCTTCGCCCATTTTTGTGTATCTTCATCGATAAAGATCTCGTTTAGAGGTTCACCGTCTTCAATCGATTTAAGAGTCAAATAGAGATCTTCCAGTGTTGTCTCATTCATGGTAGGACATTCCGGTTTTGTTGATGAGAGGACGTAAGTATTTTTAGAACGAAGACGGTTAACAAGGTTAAACTCTGTACCGACCGCTACTTTCTGCTCCGGGTCAAGGTCAGCAATGTATTTGATAAGCTGTGAGGTCGAACCGACAAAGTCTGACGCGTCACAAACAGCAGGGTCACACTCAGGGTGGGTAACGATCTTGATACCCGGAAACTTTTTACGATAAAAAGTAATGTCATCAACGGTAAAGAGCTGATGCACCGCACAGAAGCCGTTGTAGCAGATAATGTCCGCACTTGCAAGGTCCTCGTCCTCTCCGATAACGGCAGATTTAAGCCCCATCATGTTGGCGATGTTTTGTCCTAAACAGCGATCGGGAACAAATAGGATCTTTTTACCCTCTTTGAGTGCTGTCTCGATAATCACCTTGGCGTTAGAGCTGGTACAGACCATACCGCCCATTTTTCCCACTTTTGCTTTGACATCCGCATTTGAGTTAATGTAGGTGATCGGTAAGATGTTCTCTTTTTTGATCCCTTGTGCTTCCATCGCTTTGACCGCGTCATCATAGTACAGAGAGTCGATCATACGTGCCATTGAACAGCAGGCAAGTTTTGGCATCACTACACGTTTTTCAGGGCTTAACACTTTAACGCTCTGTCCCATAAATGCAACACCGCAAAAAAGAACAAATTTCGAGTCATCTGCCATCGTCTTTTTAGCAAGCTCAAGTGAATCACCGGTGATATCACCCATCTCAAAGACCTCATCACGCTGATAAAAGTGCGCAACAACAGTCACATCAAGGCGCTTTTTAAGGTCGATGATTTTTTCTTTAAGTTCTTCAGTTGTGTAGTTCACACACAGTCCTTCTAAATAAAGTTTCAATGAAACTTTATAGATATTAATTTCGCGATTATATCAAATTTGTAATAAGTAATGTATTTTTGCATACCAATTTATCGAGTTATAACCCTTATTTATGTAGAATTCACCCACATTTCAAGTCAAGGTCACAATATATATGGATTTTCTTTTTAATATCAACGCACAATTTTATATCGCTGCTTATCTTGTCGGGGGGATCCCTTTTGGTCTTCTTCTTGCCAAATTTTTTGCCGGTGTGAACGTCAAAGAGAGCGGTTCTCAAAGTATCGGTGCCACTAATGTTCTGCGTGTAGTCAAAGCGACCAACCCTGCACTCGCTAAAAAGCTGGGTGCAGCAACACTCTTGCTTGATGCGCTTAAAGGTATGGTCGTTCTTGGTGTTGCAATGCTTGCAGGTATGCCTGAGTCTACACTGTGGGGTGTTGCTGTTTTGGCCGTCGTCGGTCACTGCTTCAGCCCTTATCTCTGGTTTGAAGGCGGTAAAGGGATCGCAACAGGTTTAGGTGTTTTGTTGGTAATGCTGCCGGTAGAGACCTTGATCGGTTTTGTTGTTTGGGGTGTATTGGCCAAAACACTTAAGATCTCTTCTGTCTCATCTTTGACAGGTGTTATGGCCCTACTTGTCTCATCATTTTTTATTCATCCCGAGATGGCTCATGCACCAGTGGTCATCATTACGATCATTCTCTTTTATAAACACATTCCTAATATTGTTCGCCTGGTAAAAGGTGAAGAAAAAGCAGTGGTTTAAGCAGTGCAAATCAGTATCAAAGATCTCGAATTTGAGACCATCATCGGGATCTTGGATTTTGAACGTATCACCAAACAGAAAGTCCGAATCAACTGTACTATAGATTATGTGTATGACAAACAATTTCTTGACTACGCTTTAGTCACAAAGCATATTGAAAAGCAGATGCTTGAAAAAGAGTTTGAGCTCATTGAAGAGGCACTTTTGAGCCTAAAAAGCTCACTTAAAATAGAATTTCCGCTTATTTCCACGCTTTTCTTAAAAATATCTAAACCTGACATCCTCGCTAATTGCGAGGTTTCCCTCTCCGAAACCTTCAAATTTTAAAGAAATATTAAAAAAATATTAATTTAACCTAAAACTATGGTATACTTCCGCCCTAAAATTAATTATGTATGAGGTAATGCATGCGCATTCTAATCATTGAAGATGAAGTAACACTAAACAAGACTTTGGCTGAAGGCCTTAAAGAATTTGGCTACCAAAGTGATGTCGTTGAGACACTTAAAGATGGTGAATACTACCTGGACATCCGTAACTACGACCTAGTATTGATGGATTGGATGCTACCAGATGGCGACAGTGTTGATATCATCCCAGATATCAAAACTAATACTCCTAAGACGAAGGTTGTTGTTCTTTCTGCACGTGATGATAACGAGAGTGAGATCACTGCACTTAAAGCTGGCGCTGATGATTACATCCGTAAGCCATTTGACTTTGATGTTCTTGTAGCACGTATCGAAGCACAACTTCGTTTTGGTGGCAGCAACATCATCGAGATCGACGATCTTGTCATCAACCCTGAAGAAGAGAAGATCATCTATAACAACACTGAGATCGAACTTAAAGGTAAACCTTTTGAAGTATTGACTCACTTGGCACGTCACCGTGACCAGATTGTCTCTAAAGAGCAGCTTCTTGACGCGATCTGGGAAGAGCCGGAATTAGTTACACCAAATGTTATCGAGGTTGCGATCAACCAGATTCGACAGAAAATGGACAAACCACTTAACATCACAACGATCGAGACTGTTCGTCGTCGTGGTTACCGTTTTTGCTTCCCTAAAGAAATATAGAACAAGACCACGGCAAAGGAGGTCCTCTCCTTTGTCACTTTTTTTCAGCCCTTTTTTACCTATATTCCCCCACCAACTGAATACTTCCAATGAAACGACAGCATTAACTTGTTAAACTTAAACAATTAATTCATCCAATAGGATCATCGAGGTTTCTCTTGTTTTCAGATCGCAGTATTCGCAGTCGTTTTCTTGTTCAACTGATCATTGCCACTGTTGCCTTGATGATCACATTTTCCTCTATCCTCTACCTCTTTATCCAATCTTCGATCTATGATGAAAAACGTGCTGAGATGATCACTTTCGCAGAAAACATCTGCTCGTATAAGTCCCTTGTAGATGCTCAAGAGAGTAACAATGATGCTCTCTTAGGTCTAACGGTAGAGCTTATTAAACGTAACGCACCGCAAAATCCGATAGAGTTAATCGAGACCTCTAAAAATGCGCATACGACACTGACGCTGTTCTACCCGTTCAACCTCGAAGATGAGAGCTACATCAAGATCAGTAAAGATATTACGCCGACCAAGAAGCTTCTCAAAAAGATCCTCAACTCTATCTTTATCATCAATGCCATCGGTTTTTTACTGGTTATCGTCTACGCGATCATCTTCTCCAAAATGCTGATCTCACCAATTAAGGGGCTCAATCGACGTCTCTCCAATATGAATGAGCATATGATCCGCCCTATTGTTGTGCAAGAGTTGCCTGATGAGTTTATCTCCTTAGGCGAAAGTATTAACCACCTTATCAACCGGATTCAAAACTTTGTAAAGTACCAAAAAGAGCTTTTTATCGGTGCGGCGCACGAACTCAAAACACCTCTAGCCGTTATGAAGCTCAAGAACCAGGTCACCACCATCAAAAAACGTACTCCCGAAGAGTACATCGAAGCGATCAAGATCAGCAATAAAAGCATCGATGAGATGAATACCATTGTGACCAGTATCTTAAACATCGGCCGCCAAGAGGGTGCACAGCTAGAGACACCGATACAAGCGGATGTTATCGATATCTTACGGCGAAAGGCAAATGACTTTGCCCTGCTTGCTGAAGCAGAAGGTAAAGAGTTGCAGATGCATTTCCAGCCCGATGGCTTTATGTGTACCCTGCAAGAGAGCCTGCTCAACCAGATCATCCAAAACCTTTTACAAAACGCACTCAAGTTCACACCTGAGGGTAAAAAAGTAGTGCTTCAGAGCCAGCTTAATGATGAAGGGCTTTTGATCGAAGTGATCGATGAGGGTTGCGGGATCGATGATACCGTTGATCTCTTTGCTCCATTTAAACGCCAAGGAACTAAATCGGGAACAGGTCTAGGGCTGTTTTTAGCTAAAAGTGCGGCTGATGCCCTTGGCGGTGAGTTAGAAATCAAGAACCGTGACGATGACCTTGGTGCTGTTGCGTCTCTACTGTTGCGTTCCAAACTACACTGTATTCTCCCTATTAGATAGACATTAGTTAAAGAGCAACTCTAAAATCGCACACTCTGCAACTCGTGTATTGCGAACTATTTTATATATATTTCTCATTTCAAATTACTTCAAGCTTTCTTCTGCTATAAATCGGGCTAGAAATATTTTTACGAACTATTTTAAGTTCATAAGTAAGGTTTATAATGGCACTTTTAATTAATGATGAATGTATTGCGTGTGATGCCTGCCGCGAAGAATGTCCTACAGAAGCTATCGAAGAGGGTGACCCTATCTACGTCGTCGATCCGGACCGCTGTACTGAGTGTGTTGGTGTCTACGATGAGCCTGCTTGTATCGGTGTCTGTCCGGTCGACTGTTTTATTCTCGATAAAGACAATGTAGAGACTATTGCCGAACTTCAATTTAAATATGCACAAATTCTAAAAGAAGACGAAGAGTAGACCTCTTCTCTTATCCTCCCTTAACTCCCCTTTCTCTATAATTATTAAAACTATCTTGATGCAAGAAACATCTCGAGATCATTTACACTAAGGTATACTCTTATGGCACAACGCACTGCAGTCATTGACATCGGTTCTAACTCTATTCGTATGATCATTATCGAAAAGACAAGTCGTTTTGCTTTTCATCTTCTGCATGAGGTCAAGTCTCATGTTCGTATCTCTGAAGATGCCTATCAAAATGGTGGTGAACTCCAAGAAGCAGCCATGAATCGTGCGCTATTAGCCCTTAAAGACTTTATACAGATCGCAGACTCATATGATGTACGTAAGACACTTTGTGTCGCCACATCGGCAGTACGAGATGCTAATAATAAAAAGCAGTTCCTCTCAATGATCAAAAAAGAGTTAGGTCTAAACATTAAAGTCATCAGCGGTGAAAAAGAGGCTTATCTTGGTGGAATCGCCTGTGCCAACCTTCTGCCGAAGCAAGACGCAATGACACTGGACATTGGTGGTGGTTCGAGTGAGTGTGCTTGCATTGAAAATGGTAAAGTCGTTGACTCTGACTCCTTAGACCTCGGTACGGTGCGTCTTAAAGAGCTCTTTTTTGACCATGGTGATATCAAAGGGGCAAAAGCTTATATAGACACTGCTCTTGAAAAGCTAAAAGCTGAGGACCAAAAACATATTATTGGTGTCGGCGGTACCTTTCGTGCATTGGCGCAGATCCTTCTCAAAGCGAAAAGGCATCCCCTTAATAAAGTACATGGCTTTAGTTTTGATGCCAAGGAGCTTGTTGCACTTGGTGAGTTGATTATCTCTGCTAAAGGTAAATCAGAGTTAAAAGAGCTTGGTGTTAAAAAAGATCGTTATGATGTCATCAAACCCGGTACTCTTATCTTGCTGCGTATCATCAAAAAGGTAGGTGCAAAGAGGCTCACTTGTAGTGGTGTCGGTGTACGCGAAGGTCTCTACCTTAGTGACCTTCTTCGCAACAACAGAGATATCTTCCCTGCTAACTTCAACCCATCACTTAAATACCTGGTCGATCAACACTCGCATAATGCTCAGCAGCGCAATCTGCGTGTCAAACTCACCAAAGAGCTATTTGTACTACTGCACCAACAGCTTAAACTGAAACCGGAATTTGAAAAGAGTCTGCTGATCGCTGCGAAACTTGCCAAGATCGGTGCTTCGCATCACTTCTACTCCTACCAACAGCATAGTCACTACCTCACATTGACAGCACTGGAATATGGTTACACCCATCAAGAGATAGCACTTATCTCTATGCTTGTACTTTTTCAACTTGGTAAAGGGGTGAAGAAGAGTTATGTCACTGAATATGAGGTACTTCTTCCTTCTCTCCAGACCATCAAGCAGCTGACTAACATCATGGCACTCTCAGATGCTTTACTAGCGCACCACCCCTCTAAGATTGATTTTGAGCTTAGTGTTGAAGATGGAATATTGATTGTTACATCCACTAAACAGTCAGCTTATTTAGCACAGGAGAGTGTTGATGCTATCAATAGTGGTGAGATAGAGGTGGAGTTTAGAGTTAAATAGCTCGACTTACTCTCTAATGACCCTCCCTCTATTCTAGATTTTCTAGTCATAAATTTTACTTTTTCTTGAATAAATATTCCCTCTCTGTTTAAACTATAATTGGCCGAACTTTTTTCTCTGTCGCGTCAGAGATGAAAGTCGTAAAAAAGCCAACTGATTAGTTTTATAACTTCGGGAACAGAGTTGATATGCGAAGCATCAACGACGTAGACCTTATAAAAAGAGAGACCCTTTTGCATTGTATACTTCCAACCCTCTTAAATAGTGATAGGCTCAACTTTTTCTTTCTGCCTTGCCAGAAAGCAAACCTTGATGAAAAAGAAAGAGACGCTGTTCTTTAAACTGATACGACTCAAGTAGAAACTTTTATCAGAGGATTAGGAACAGGGATAAAAGTACAAACTTTTACATTTCATCAATGCGTTACCGCTTGCTCTTTTTCGAAGTATCTACAGAGCGCAGTGGAAGTTGCTATGACTCGTTAAGATGAAATCCATAAAGAAGAAGCCAACTGCTTG
>JAUWLG010000152.1 GCA_030613795.1 Helicobacteraceae bacterium | reverse complement strand
TAATGCTCGGGGCAACTGCGGGTTACTTTCGCGGACAGATCGATAAAGCATTTGTTGTGATGGTCGATCTTTTTTTGACCTTTCCGACCTTCTTTTTACTCTTGGCCTTGGTAAGTTATATCAACGCTTCTGTCTGGGTGCTCATACTCATCATCTCTTTAACTGGTTGGATGACAACGGCACGTCTCATTCGCTCTGAGAGCTTCGCCATCACCTCCCAGCCTTTTATTAAGATACTCAACATTGCCAAGGTTGGTAAGGTGAAGATACTTTTAAAATATTACGCGCCGCTTTTAGCCCCGATCTTTTTTGTCAGTTTTACCTTTGGGGTCGGAGGTGCGATCCTGGCGGAGTCGGGGTTGAGTTATCTTGGACTTGGTATCGTTGCACCGCAGATGAGTTGGGGGACGATACTGAGTAACGGTAAAGAGGTGTTGGATATCGCTTGGTGGGTCAGTTTTTTCCCGGGTCTGATGATCTTTTTAGTGACGTTTTCGTTGATGAACATCGCCAACTATCTGCAAAACCTGAGCAGTAAAAAAGATATTCAGAGTTAAAAGTTCTAGCTTCAGCGCATCTTGTACCAAAGTGCAACACTCGATGTACCGATGTACACCTTTGGTCAAATGTTTGGCACAATCTACACTAAATCTAAAACTTTAGAGTTGTGATTTTTTTTGGGTAAGGTGAGCTTCTTCACCTTTATAATTACGAATCACGAATTAATCGGATCATGGACTTTCCATCCAAATATCTTACGATACATAACGCCTTGTGCGATCATAATAAGCGGTATTGTCCATATAAGTCCGATTCCCATCGGTATAGCACTTAAAACAGTGAGTAGGACCAAAGTGATGTTAACGCCAAAAACGGTAAACCAATGTTTGGTGACGGCTTGGCGAGAGACCTCCATCGCACCCCATATATCAAGCTTTTTATCAACCATCAAGGGGAGTGTAAAGCTGTAGGCGATAGAGAGATAAATACCAGGTAAGAGCAGTAGAGCAAAGCCGATATAGGTCAAGATCGTGATCAAGATCGAAGCAAAAAAGAGTGGCCATACCAAAACATAGTAGTTGAAAATGGCATCGATACGCAGTTCCTCATCATTGGCACGAGCATAGCCTAATAATAAAAGACCGACTGAAAGAGGTATTGTGATAGGAGAAGCCAACCAACCGACAACCATGTCAGTTATGACACCTCTGACTGTATCGCCAGCATCATAATAGGGTTTTGCATCCAAAAAAAGACTGATCACACCTGTTGTCAGCGAAGCGATCACGATATAGATAAACATCGCCCCGACAATTTTCAGTTTGGCACCATTGACTCTCTCCCACGCTTCTGAAAGGATCTCGCCAACACTAAAATTATAATCGCCATTAACAGCTTTTTCTAATGAACCTTGATCTTGAAACATATTTTTCCTTGTTTGTGTTAAAATCGTGTATATATTAACAAAGGGTACCTCTAAATAGGCTAAGAACATTTAGTGGTGTCGATAAGTAGAGAGAATGGAACAAGTAAAATCATCCGGAAACGTTATTGTCGTAAGTGCCGCAATTATTATTGTTTTAGGTGCGTTGAAATTGGCCGCTGCTATTGTAGTTCCTTTTCTGCTTGCCAGCTTCATAGCTATCATTATTGCGCCGATCAATAGCTGGTTGATACAGAAGAAGGTGCCAACAATTTTAGCACTTTTAGCCGTTGTCAGCGGGCTTGTGATAATTTTTAGTCTATTGGGCGTTTTGGTTGGTACCTCCGTGCAGAGTTTTACTGAAAACATGCCCATTTACGAAGAAAAACTGCAGACGCAACTGAGCTCGTTGACCACTACCTTAAGCAACTATGGTCTGATCAAGGGTGATTTGACCTCGATGTTTAATCCGGCAAGGCTGATGCAGTATTCGGCAACTGTCTTAAAAGGCGTAGGCGCGGTTCTGACCAATAGTTTTATGATCTTCTTGATCATTATCTTTATGCTCTTAGAATCGACGCAGTTCGCTAAAAAGGTTGATATCGCCGGTGGCGAAAGAGAGACGATGAAGCATGTCAATGAGGTGCTCACAAAGATAAAACGCTATATGGCACTCAAAGCTGTTATCTCTTTGGTGACGGGGATCATCGTAACTATTGTTTTGACGATGATAGGTTTGGACTATGCCGTGCTTTGGGGTCTGGTCGCTTTTCTGTTTAACTTTATTCCAAACATAGGCTCTATCCTTGCTGCTATACCGGCTGTGCTCTTGGCATTAGTACAACTGGGAACCCTTGGTGCTATCGAAGTCGGTATCGTCTATCTTACGATCAACATTCTTATCGGCTCGATCATTGAACCGCGTATTATGGGACAGGGACTTGGCATCTCGACACTGGTTGTCTTTTTGTCATTGATATTTTGGGGCTGGCTCTTGGGGCCTATAGGTATGCTGCTCTCTATCCCGCTTACCATCATGATAAAGATTATTTTATATACTAATGAAAAGACGCGTTGGCTGGCGATCTTAATAGGTAATGGTGAAGGGGTAAGAGAGACTAAAAACCTAAACGATGCCTGATATAAAGTTGTAGCTTCGGCGCATCTTGCACAAAAGTTTGCCTCTCTACGCACACTAGTGCGCTATCGGACAAACGTTTTGCACAACCTGCACCAAATCTACAACTTTAATTGGTTAGCTTGGTCTTAGATGAGCTTCGCCATCTTTCTTTACTCTTTACTTAACTCGTTAATACGTGTCCTACAAACTTACTCATGTTGTCCATGATCTCGCCACCGCGTCTAAAACCTAATCCACAGGCTTCGTAAGAAAAGAAGACACATGCCTGTTATTTGTTCCCTTCGCTGTCTTTGGCAAAGTCGACATACTCTTGATAGACAGGCTTGTAGTTTTCGTAGGGACCATCAGTCTCTGCAAGTACAGATCCAGACGCATCAACGATCTTAGTGTTTGCACCCTCGCGTCCAAAGTGACGTTTTTCGACATAGGCACCGTCAAGTGGTTCATCCGACGTCTTAAGTAGGTATGGTGAATCAGGGAACAACTCACAAAGCACTTTTAACATCCCTTTTGACTGAAAGAGTACCGTATAGGCAGGGTTCAAGATGATGGCTTTTTGGTTCTGCATGATCTCGTTGAGGATAACGGCTAGTTCGCCCTCATCACTGCCGATATCTTCCCAAGGGTAGAGTTTAAACCAATATTCGTACTCCATTTCGTTTGCATCACTGATACCTGCCTCGTCAAATTGAACATTTTGTAAAAACTCAAAACCGGTATTAAAGCCTGCATCGGTAGCGATCTGCTGCAGAAGACGAGTAGTGACCTCCTCTTCATCTAAACCTTCGACACTTGAGAAGAGGACCTTCCAGCCGTCATAACGTTCATCAAAGAGCTCTGTGTCATCAAAGAGGGTGATAAGACGTCTGAAGTTTGCTTCGATCGCTTTATAGACATCATTAAACTGTTTGGCATCATCCATACCGTTGGCTTTAAGCAGGGCCCACTGAAGTACCGCTGTTTCAAAAAGACCTGTCGGCGTGTCGGCATTAAACTCGATGAGCTTAATAGGCTGGCCGTCAATCCCGCCTGCAAGATCAAAACGTCCATAAATATGCCAATGAACATCACTCTCCCATGACTTTTTGATGGTCTCAACAATATTAAAAGGGATGCCAAGTTCAAAAAAGAGATCGTTTTCAATAACATGTTCAGCCGCTTCGACATACATATCATAAAGGGTGTTAGCAGCTTCATAATAAGCTTCTGCTTCTGTTGGTGTTACTTGTACAAGTTGATCAGCAACATACTTGCTGCCATCTTCATCCGTGTGCCAGCTAAAGCCGATCTTCTCTAGATCTTCATCATCCAGTGGAGTGACATTTTGTAGTTTTACCATCTTTTAACCTCCGAAGAAACTGCTGCGACCAGACGAGCTTCTTTTTTTTGAACCGCCAAAGAAGCTCTTTTTAGATTTCGAAGCAGAAGATGACTTCTTAGCAGCAGCACTTTTGTGATAAGCAGACTTGTTGACCGAGTTAGAGTGGCGTTGGAAATTTTTGTTCCCCATCAAGGCGTTACCGATCATATTTCCCATAAGAGAACCTGCAGCAACAGCAAGGATAGTCCCGGCAAGTCCCATCCCCGGTGATGATGAAGGTTCCTGGTTAAGCTCTGACTGACCGTTTTGCATCTTTTGGTACTCTTGTTCAGCAAGTGAGCGCATCTCATCTTCATTCATAAAACGCTCCGTCACAACGCCGTTTTCATCACGTTCACGAATAATAGAGCGCGACGGACCCTCAGTCGGCATCTCTTCAACAACGATATATTTGCCGTTCACCTGCTGTTCGATGACCAAAAAGCGGTTTTGCGGCTCCTGTTGCTCTTGTTGAGAACAGCCTGTAAGCGTACTCATCACCACAACGCCCATACTGCCGAGAAGGGCAGCAGAACCGATAGTAGATATATGTTTCATAGTTTTTCCTTTTAACGTAATCGTCTGATTTTTTTATG
>JAUWLG010000257.1 GCA_030613795.1 Helicobacteraceae bacterium | reverse complement strand
AAAGATAAAAATAGAGAGTAGATTTAGTACATTATGAGGAAAATATATATTGTAAAAAAAGGGTTAGAAGAGTCAAAGACTCTTCTAAAAGAGAGGAGATTAGATCTCTTCTGCTTCAGGCACATCGTAAAGGATGTCGTCCATTGGGTGTCTGTACATTGGCATTGCAAGACGTTTTTCATCAAGTACATGACTGATGAAACCGATACTACGGCCAACGATGAAGAATGCGTTAAGTGTACCTGACTCGATAAACTCGTTGATCTCATCTTCAGAATAACCAAGTGCACGCCACATATCAACCATCAAGATACCGATAGTACCATCAACATTAAGAATAAGATTCTCTTTCTTAGATGTTGTAAGTGCTTCAACAGTTCTTGCATAGTCAAGAAGAGGTGTAGATGGGAAGTGCTCTGCAGCATAGTTCATAAGACCCGTTACACGAAGATCCGGGTTCTTAAGCGACTTGATACGGTGACCGATACCTGGAATTGGCACGCCCTCGCCTTTCATGTACTTCAAGAAAGCTTTTGGATCAAGATCGTTGTCATCTGCATATTTAAAGTACTTCGCAGCACCATCAATAGCACCACCGAAACGTGGACCAATAGTAAGAAGACCAGTGACAAGTGATTCTACAACTGATTTACCAGCACGTGCAGTTACTTTAGCATTGTGCGCACCAGAAACAGCAGGACCGTGGTCAGCAACAGTTTTGATTACAGTCTCAATAAACTCAGTTGCCCATTGTGGGTACTGTTTTTTGAACCATAGAAGTGAAATAACATCACCGATACCTTTACCAGTATCTGGAGTTGCAACACTAGAGATTGGGAAACCAGCGTATGTACACTCTTCGCCACGATCGTCAGAGATAGTACAGATAAACTCTTTACTTCTTCTAACCTTAGGAACGATGTTAAGAGCCGGCTCAACGATATCTTTGATGACACCTTCAGCGTGAAGCTCTTTGTAAACTCCGCTGATGATCTCTGGAAGATCATTGAATGATGCCGGTACGTGAATACCTACTTCAGCCATTGCTTTGTTTTTGAACTCAGCTGTTTCAGAGTCAGCATTTGCAGATGCACCTGCGTGACCAAACTGAACACCACTGTCGTAGTACTTAGCAATTGTACCAATACACCAAGCAATAACCGGCTTAGTAATACGACCATCTTTGATCGCTTCGATTACTTTATACTCTTCAGTACCCCCAACTTCACCAAGAAGAAGCATGTACTTAACTTCCGGGTTAGCTTCCATACGTAGTAGGTTGTCAATGAAAACAGAACCAACAAAACGGTCACCACCGATCGCAACACCCTCAGCAATACCATCAGCATTGATAGAGATGATGTTAGAAAGTTCGTTGAAAAGACCACCTGAACGTGTTACAAGTCCACAAGAACCTGCACGGTGCAGTTTAGAGTTAACGATGTTCTCAATAGTTCCGCCAACGTTTGCAATCTTGAATGCACCTGGAGCGATACCACCAACTGTTGCCGGCCCGATAATAGTCACTTCTTTGCTGCGTGCAAATTCGTTCATACCACGTGCAAGACGCTCAGGGATACCTTCTGCTGTGATCATGATAGAAGAGAAACCACCATGGTTTAGTGCTTCCATTGTTACATCATAAGCAGTTCTGAAAGATGCAAAGTTAAGAAGAACATCAGCCTGTGGCTGTGCTGCTTTAGCATCTGCAGTTGTTTTGAAAAGTGGGATCATCACTTCGTCTGGACCATAGAAGAACTTCTCGAACTTGTTACCGCTCGTCGGTGCTACGATTCCAGCTACTGAAGGCTTGTCTCTTTTGATTGTGTAATCATAATCCAACATTCTCTGGATAGCAGTTTTGTTGTTATTCCAAAAAATAGCTTGTGTGTCTCTACTAAATAGTTGTGCCATTGTTTCCCCTTACTTCGCTAGTGCCATACGCACGATATCTGTAACGTGTGTTTCTGGTCCGTAAACTTCTATATAAAGTCCAAGACGGTCTGCTGCTTCTTTAATATCTTTAAGACCTTTTTCGTAGTTTGGTCCACCACGACGAACGTAAATCTTAAGATCAATTTCTTTCATTTTTTCAGCATATATCTCAAATGCCTGAATGATACCTGTAAATGTTTTTGCAACATCAGTAAAGTTAGCGATTGCTCCACCAATGATCATGATCTTGCCACGACCACTAGGATCTTTCTCTCTTGTCATAAGGTCAAGTAGAGTTTCAGCATAGAACTTAGTCTCACCAGTCGTTGGACCACCAGAGTACTCACCATAGTTAGCAAGGTCTTCAATACCTGCTAAGTCAGCAATAGTATCAGCATAAACAACTGAAGCACCACCACCGGCAACCATAGTCCAGATACGTGCTTCTGGTTTAAGAAGTGTCAACTTAAGTGATGCACCTGTCTTAGAGTCAGCCTCTTCGATAGCTGCAACTTCCGGAGACTTCGCTTCCATACCGAATGCAGTTGGGTACTCAACATCGCCCCACTCGTCTACCATCATAAAACCAGCAGTATCGTCAAGTTTTGCAACCATATCAAGAAGCTCTATCTTGTTACCTTGAAGTACAAATGGATTGATCTCTAGGTATGCGAAGTTAAGCTCACGGTATGCTTTAAAGAAACCGATAGCAAACTTAGCGAATGCCTCTTTATCTTTCTTAGCAACGTCAGCAGGAATGTTTGCTTTGATACGCTTTTCGATCTCTTCTTCAGAGTCAGTGATCTTGAATGCTACTTCAGTAACTTTTTCGTCCCAACCCTCTTCAACTTCCATTCCACCTTCAGCAGACATGTAAAGCATATCGTCATCACCAACACATGTAGCAGAGATGTAGTACTCTTCTGCTTGCTCGTGCGGTGTAAATGGCTCAACAATGAAATGTGTCAGCATATCTACTTTAGCATCACCTGTTGGTGTGTCACCATCAAATGAGAAGTATACTGATTGTTCAGTTGATGATTTTTCATCGATCCAGCTTGTCGCTTTTGCAAGTGAAACATCACCTGGTTTAGCATCTCTGAAAAGAACAAGATCATTTTTACCACGCTTACCAAATAGCATATCTGGTTTAGCAACCAATGC
>JAUWLG010000151.1 GCA_030613795.1 Helicobacteraceae bacterium | reverse complement strand
GGAGCGCTTCAGCTTTTTTCTCAACACTAGGGTCGATAAAGTCAGCAAGATCGTCAATAAGCAGTACCTGTGTCCAACCATTTAAGAAATTAGGGGCTTCATTTGGTGTGTAACGGTGAACATCTGTGATCGTCTGCAGTTCGTTCAGGGCTTTAAGCACTTCAAACCCTGCTGAACGTGCTGTTTGGTTCTCTTGATTGAGTTGTGCTCTGTACCCTGTATAGACCAGTGTCGCGGTAGCGATGAGAAGCATCATTATAGGAACAGTGAGATAACTTCGTATTGTTTTTATCATAATATCAGTATAGCAGAGATGGTAGAGAATGTGTGTAATCGATGTTACATCTAATCATTCGTTT
The DNA here is from genome assembly GCA_030613795.1 of Helicobacteraceae bacterium. Classification (GTDB taxonomy): domain Bacteria; phylum Campylobacterota; class Campylobacteria; order Campylobacterales; family Sulfurimonadaceae; genus Sulfonitrofixus. The sequence continues at coordinate 4,182 of JAUWLG010000151.1, read as the reverse complement.
TTATGATAAACTGGAACTATGAAACAGCTCCTGATCCTTTTTCTTATTGTCCAGCTGCTAGGTGCCGATGAAGGTGACTGGGAGTTTGAACGTATTAATTACTATTTTGAAAATGATGTTTTTTCCAATACGGACAATGCTTATACGGACGGGTCACGTCTTTCTGCATTGATGTATCGGCCTGAAGGAGAGAGTGAATGGTTAAACATTCCTTTTACTGAGAGCTTGGATCGGGTGCATTTTATCTCCTTCTCACTGACGCGGCAGATGTTTACACCGCATGATCTGACACGATCAGACGTGATCGAAGATGATCGACCCTATGCCGGGTGGCTCTATGTTGAAGCGGGGCTACATCAAAGTTCAGAAACCAACCTCGATTCTCTCGCACTGCAAGTCGGGGTTGTCGGTCCTGCTTCGGGGATGGAGCAGCTGCAAAAATTCATTCATGACAAACTTGGTTCAGAAATTCCGCAGGGGTGGGATAACCAGCTAAACAATGAAGTGGGTGTTCAGTTGAATTATCAACATAAATGGCGGTATATACCGGAACCACTCTGGGGCGTTGAGTCCAGCCTCGTCCCCTTTGTCGGAGGTGAGTTTGGAAACATTGCCATAAAAGCCAATACCGGTGTACTGCTTCGTATGGGATGGAATGTTCCGGAGGACTTTGGTTCCAGCTCTATTGATGAAGGGGGCGAGAACGGCATCCCTGTACGCAGAAAATGTCTCTATACCGTTGTAAAACCGTGGAGTTTTAACTTGTACCTCTCAGGCGGGGGCACTTTTGTAGCTCGGGATATCTTCTTGGACGGCAACACGTTCAGTGACAGTCACTCCGTTGACAAAAACTACCTCAAAGCGTATGGCAGTTTTGGTTTCTCAGGACGCTACAAAAACTTCAGTCTTGATTACATCAAGACCTATCACTCCAAACAGTTTAAAAACAACGATGATGTACACAGTATCGGCAGTATTATCCTCTCGTATGTTTTCTCACCATAAGTAGTTGGTACCGTAATATACAAAGAGATTATATTTTATGTAGATAAGGAGTTGTGCTAAACTTTCTATTCATGAATCAAATAATACATATTTTTTTAATTATAACGACTCTTTTTCTCTCTTTGCATTCAGAAGAGTGGACCTTCTCTAGAGCTGATCTGACCTTTGAAAATGATGCTGATGTTCGTACCGATAGAGGTTACACTCAGGGGGCAAGTGTGTCTACTTTATTGCACCGTGACGATGTGGGTGACTCGTGGTTACAGATCCCTTTTGTGCCCGGGTATATGCGTGAACATTTCATCACTTTTTCGATAGCTCAGCAGATGTTTACGCCAGAAGACTTAAATTCAACAGAACCAATTGTGGGCGATCGTCCTTACGCTGGTTGGCTCTATCTTCAGACTTCACTGCATCAAAGTTCAGCTAAACATCTTGACTCTTTGAGTTTAAAAGTCGGTGTCGTAGGCCAAAATGCACAAATGGAGCGTGTCCAAAAATTTATACATTGGCTGATCGGTTCACCTGAACCTCAAGGGTGGGATAATCAAATAGGTTCCAAACCGGGTATTCAGCTTGATTATCAACATAAATGGCGCTATATCCCTGGTGACTTTTTGGGTATGGAATCAGATGTTATTCCTTATGTCAGTGGTGAGCTTGGAAATGTTGCTATTAAAGCAAGTGCTGGTGCCTCTTGGCGTGTAGGTTATAACATTCCAAACGATTTTGGTGACAGCCCTATTGATGAGTATGGCGATAATGGTGTCCCTGTAAGTGCAATCCGAGACTGTCGATACAAAAGCAAATGGAGCTATTATTTTAACTTTGGTGTGGGTGCATCGTATGTGCTTTATGATGTTTTTTTAGATGGGACAACACTTAATGATGAACAATTGGTCCATAAGTACCATACAAGAGTATTTGGAAACTATGGAGCGACCTTGCGTTATGATCATTATGCATTGAGTTATATGCGAATGCATTACACTAAAGAGTATACAACGCAAGAGGAGCGAAGCAACTACGGCTCACTTCTTTTTATCTATAATTTTTAGGACACACTAGAAGTCTGTTCTTGTTTTGTCTTGGCAATCTATTATCCTAACAGATCATTTAACTCGCCGATAGCAATAGCTAGAAGCTAAAGATTTACATAAAATTTATTGATCGTGTAAAGATTCTATCCATGTTGTCATTGCTTCATTGGCTGCAGCATTGGGTGCTTTTAAAAATGAGAGTACAAAATCATCGTTACGCTCTGCAATACCGATGGAACGTGGTCTTACCGCTAAGATTTCCGGTACAAGGAGCTCTTTACCAAAACAAAAAAGGATGTTTTGTGCATCGGCTATGTCGGACGAAATCTCACCATTTTCTAAACATGAGGTGTGTTCATAGTGGTCAAAGAGACCAATATAGGTTGCGATAGGATGCGCTTGGATCTTGGATTGCAGTGCATCAAGGATCTCATGAACAGTGCTAAAAGAGGTCTCACTTTTGTTGAGGGTCATTGTAAAAATTGGATATTCGTCTTTGAATAGAAGCTTTTGCATGGAGTATCACCTTTTAAACTAATCTTATAATTATAATAAGTTTTAGTTAAACATCGGATTAAATGCAAAGATAGGTTTATTTAAGCGTCAGATGAAATAGCTGTTTGTTCGTCAAATATATTTTATTGTAAATACAACCTCTTCTCAAACAGTTGCTGCTTTAGATGGCATTTTATCTGTTGTGGTGTGATCTATCATCCAACTCGTCTTCTCTGACTTCTTCATCTTTTTCAACAAGACTCTTTCTAATGCACTTAATTTATATTTTTCAACGGTAGGTTTAACAGAGTTAGACATGATGGTCCTTATTTATTTGTTGAAGAGACTTAATCAAGGGAGGGTTACGGTTTTATTACTTGGGGTGCAATGGTTGGTTACAAGAGGGAGTTGTTGTTTAGGGTTTTGTTTGCCAAAAAGCCAAATAGTTACAACAACTGTATTAAATGTGGAGAACCTATGGTGGTTGGAAGGGGTATTTGTTACGGTTACGTTCGATTTAGGTGAAAAGCTAAAGCTTTTTTCTATTGATGTCCAAGCCTTCAGCGGTACTTCGTACAACGCTTACGGTTTTCCCTGAAGGGATTTCCGTTGGTTACGCACGGACTAATGACAAGCAGTTGTCGTTAGTTTTAAAGTGGAGAACCTTCGGTTTTCTATTTATGTTAAGCCGACGTCGGTATCTGATAGCTATTAATACTACTTTATCCAATGAAAATATCCATTTAGGATATTTGTCACTTGGCATATCATCGACTTTGGTTTCGTTCGCTGTAAAGCCCAGAAATGGGCTTTTTTATATGGGGAGCCTATGGCTTTTTATTAATGTCCAAGCCTTCAGCGGTCCTCTGGACAACGCTTACGGTTTCGCACGGGTTAAAGCCAAGCAGTTGGCTTTAGTTTCGAAGAGGAGAACCTTCGGTTTTTTTATTTATATTCAAGCCGACGTCGGTGCTTTGCACATCGACTCTGGTTTCGTTCGCCAAAAAGCCAAGAAATTGGCTTTTTTTTAGTGGCGAACTCACATCCCAGGTAATCTAGGGAATTTTCCTAGTTTGGTGTTGCGGCAGTACCAGCCCCACCCTTTTTTCATGTAGTGGCCGACGATCGGCATTGGGAACATAAAGGCTCTTTTGTCATCTCTGAAGACAAAGCCGGCACCATCACCGGTGTCCATAACACAGAGTATGTTGAGGTGCTCTTGGTAGCCTTTACGTTCTGATGAATTTTTATCACGTTGCTGTATATTAAAGGCAACATTTTTTGCCATGACTTCGGCAACGTGTCCCTGTTTCGCACGCCAGTCCGGGCCTTCCAAGGCGGCGGTGTCACCGATGGCATAAACATTGCTGATCTTCTCATCTATAGTGACTTCACAAAAGTCATTAACACTGACAAAGCCTGCTTCACTCGTTGGAAGATCTGAGTTTGTGACCACTTCATGACCAGCGCCTGCCGGGATGAACATAGTGAAATCTGACTCTAACTTACTGTCATCTTCAAAGACAACTCCATCTTCTTCAAAACGTTTGATCTTTTTACCAAACCGCTGTTTGAGCTCTTGTCTGGCAAACATCTTGTCCATCATTGCGAGGGCCTGGTCTCCCATTCTCGCTCCTGGTTG